>JAPOVO010000221.1 GCA_026708165.1 Chloroflexota bacterium
CCAAGGTGTTGCCATGGGACCCACGTGGAGTCCAGTTGGGTGTCAATCGGCATCACCCAGCCGACTCGAGACCTGCCCTATTCACACATAGGGCCTGCTAGTGCCAACGCCTTAGACTCTCCCACGGACTTCTTTCCTTCTAATTACGGCCTGCAACCCGTCTAGGACAGTCCCGGTCAGGCTACAGCCCGCAGTGCAATTGCAGCATCCCGCAGTGCCTTGACTCTGACCGCCACTTCCCGAACTCTTGCGAGAACCTCGTCGAGCCTCGCCGAGAGGTCGAGAGCTGCAACGTCCAATCGCTTGCCTGAGTGTCTCACGCGGTAGGTTCCCGCTTCGGCCTCGCCCCGCGCGTAGATCAACAGCCCACCCGGCAGGTCTAGCGCTGTGACGTAGGCCAGCAGTTGATACAAGTCCGAGTTCGGCACTCCTTCGCCGGTCAGTTTCTTGTATTTCGCATCGCCGACGAATAGGCAGGATCGCCCGTCCCACCACGTCAAGTCAGGCTTGAGCGATATTCCGTCCTCTTCGTCAAGACTGCCTATATGCTTTTCGAGGAAGACATTGTCGGAGACCCGCAGTGCCTCCCGCAGCGCCTGTGTGACGCACTCCTGGAAGACCACGTTCATGTCCATCAGGAATCCGGCTGCACGCACTTCCCCGCGACTGGCCTCATACGCGCTGTGCCGCAGGACCAGCCGCGAGAGCGCGACCACCTCACGGTAGTGCTCGTTGAGGCGGTCGAATCGGACCTCCGGTACCGCCTTTGGCGGAAACTCGACCAGCGAGACGTCGTCGAGCATGCCCGCAATCCGCCCCAACTTCCTGCGCGCGTCTCTCGATCTCAACTGCATCCGCCCCAGCCGGTCCACCGCCGCCTTCACGAGACGGTTCGCCAGGATGTCCTCGGTGAACTCGTCATACCTGACCTCGACCGGCACGCTGATGCAGGACCTACGCCGTATCTGCTCGTCGAACCTGATTCGTCCTCGAACCGTGTGCAGTGCCTCTTCCTCCACTACGTAGCCGTGCAGCAGGCCGCGCGAAAACGCGCGGTTGGCTGCAGAGGCGAGGGCTAGCGCCAACACATCCGGCTGCGCATATTCGCGCGGATAGTCGAACTGCTCACGGCGCATTTTGAGCTTACTCATCGCATAGCACGCTACCGAGAGGAGCTGAGTAATCCCGATCTTCGGCTCGATCAGTACGGATAGGTCGCCGATCTCGATCGCACCGACCGTGGATCCGGGCGTGACTCTGTAGGTTCCTTCTATACCAATCACAGGCTCGATTGTCAGACTCAGCGGAGCCCGCTGCAGAGCATCACGCTGATTCTCCGAGAGCACATGCTCGCTGGGTTCGTACTCTTCTAGGTTGAGTTCACGCATCGCTCGGCTTGTCGACGTCGCCGGGTCCGTCCGGATCTTTCGCTCTCCTCAGGCTGTTCAGATCGAATTCCCCCAAGCGATCACCCTCCCCGAAGAGACGCTCCTCTATGTACGGCAGCACGCTGTGCTTCCAAATCCGCTCAACCGCTGCCTCGTCGAGGTGCTCCTTCATGAAGTAGCTCGGTCCAATGGCGGCATGCCGATCATCCGCGAGCTTCTCGTTGGCACGGTCGACCACATCGGCCACCCACCCCATTTCAGGCGCCTTGTCTGCCAGCCAGCGGCGCAGCACGCCTCTTACCGGCTCCTCGTCCGGGTGGAACTCGATGAAGTTGAACCGGCGGCGCAGCGCCAGGTCCACCAGCGCGATCGAGCGGTCGGCTGTGTTCATTGTCCCGATGATGTACAGGTTGCCCGGTAAGGCGAAGGTTTCTCCGCTGTGTCTCTGATATTGGAGGCGCATCTTCTCGTCGCGGTACTCCAGCAGGAAGTACAGCTCACCGAATACCTTCGCTACGTTGCCCCGGTTGATTTCGTCGATGACCAAGTAGTGCTTCCCTTCGTCGGCTCGCGCACTCTCGGCAGCCTCAAGCAGCGGACCGTCCATCGGCTCGAAACTCAGCACACCGTCCGTTAGCGTGGGACGAATGCCGCGCACGAAGTCCTCGTAGGCATAGGACGGATGTAGCTGCACCAATGTGACCCGGTCCTCAGAACCCGCGAGATGCCTCGCCAGCTTGCGGGCAACGTAGGTCTTCCCTGTTCCGGGTGGTCCCTGGAAGATGACCTGCTTCTTCTCCTCAAGCAGTAGCTCAATGTTCTGGAGGAACTCGGCTGTCAGGTAGACGTCGGCTGCGAGATCTTCGATGCCGTTGGGCGGAGGTGGCGGCGGATCAACCACGCTGGTCCCTCGCATTCCCCAGATCACGGACTGCGCGTCTAGCGGATGGCGCAGTTCAAGTCCCCGCTGGTCTGCCTCATCGATGAAGCGGTCGAGGAACGCGAGCGCGTGTTCATAAACCGCGGCCTCGTCGTTCTCATCTTGCGGCCGACCAAATCCGGTGCTGTCGTACGCCTCATTGAACACACCTATCCTGAACGGCGGATACTGTTCGACATCCAGCCCCATCAGGAGCACCGATACCACGTTCGCGCGATTCCCCGTCGCGCCTCTCACAGCCGAGCGAGGAAGCCCGTTACTAAAGCTGTGAATCCGTTCCGTAAGCGTCGAATCGTCTGTCGACCACAACGCCTCGAGTGCGCTCAGTGCTTCTTCGGGATAATCGGCGATCCATTGATTGAAATCTGACAGCGGCCGGAAGTCGATGGGATGGCCTTCTCGGGACCTGAGAGCGTGCTTCAACTGGTCTTGCCACCCGTCGGTTTGGTCGAGAACGGCGTTTCGTGCAAAGGCGAGGTCTTGACCCATGTCCAGCTTGTAATTGATCTCCTCCGGATCCAACCGACCGGAGCCGACGTAGCTCTTCGCACGCCCCACAAACTCATCCCAAAGCTCAGTAACCGGTGACTGCCAACGCTTGGCCACGTCGCCGTCGTTGTAGAAATCGAAGTCCCTTCCGAGCTCAGCCTCAAGCCCTCGGCGGACCTGCATCAGTTTTTGGTCTACGTCGTCCTCTGGCTCTGCGACAAGATAGGCGAACCTCTCGGCGATCTCGTTCTTGTGATATACGCTCAGGATTGCCTCGAAACTATCCGGGTGAACCAGGTGCAGCAACGTCGCCCGCTGCATCGCCCGGCTATTCGGGGGACTACCCCGCACCGGACCGCGCCAATCGACTCCGGTAACGAATTTCTTGAACTCCAATGCAGCATCCGGGTCACTTGTGTCGAGCAATCGCCCGTCTAGCTCTTGCTCCTTCCATTGCTCCATGAACTCGACTAGGTAGCCAGGCTGGAGTCCGAAGTTGGTATAGAAATACAATCCTGGGTGTACGAGACCGGGTGTCAGGCCGGAGACACAGTAGTCTGGGATAGAGACAGGGGTGGGCGACCATGAGAGCACCTGGTCAATGCGTTGCCTCTTCCGCCGCTCGCTCATTCCACCTCGCCCTCGGTGAAAGACAACGAGGTACGCGACGTAAATGACTTCCGCCATCAGCTGGTAGACCTCAGCTGGACTACCGGCCAAGAGTCGCTCTAACTTCCCGAAGAAGTTGCTTCGCGGTGGTCGGTTCCACTCGTTGGGTCGATCCAAAAAACGACTGCGTAGCTCACCAAGCCACCGCCTCGACCATATCGGCACACCGGGCGTGAAGAGCGAGTTGTCGGTTCTCAGTGCGCGGTCTATCCATGTGCTTGCAGCCGCGTAGACTCGCTCCTGCCCGTCTCCCGTCTTTCTGCTACTCACCGTTGTCCTCCCCCAGCTGTCCCCGGACGCCGCGGTTCGCCAACGCATATCGGACCCACATCGTACTGTCCTGGGAACTCTGAGTTTCGTCCAAACATAGCGTCTATTTCTTTGTCGATGACAGCCTGAGCGGCGCTTGCCCACGAAGTCTAGGGCCGTGAAGAACGCTCGGTGAACGAGTTCGCGGGCTGTGTTCCTGGCAGCGTGGGTGATGCGCTCCTGAACCCGCCTTTCGCGATCGGCACATTCGGGATCTGCGCACTAACCCTCGTCGAGGGTGGTTGAGCCGATCAGGTGCGCTATTCATGCTTCGCCGCCGCCGTTTAGCTCCTCGAGGCGCGGGAGAACGGATTCGATTCCGGTGCGGCAGCAATCGACACTGTCGGCGAGGTAGGCATAGACGATCTCGTGATTGTCAAAGTAGTGGTCCCGGATGCGATCCATCGGAAGCACGAGCCCCGCGATATAGACGAGGATTTGCAAGGCGCCGTCCTGCTAGGAGGCGTCGGTAGAGTCTCCCTCCATCCGGACCGCGCCGGAAAAGTCGTGGTCCGACGCGTCCGGTATCAGATTGTCGATCAGCGGGGCGGCGCTGAGAAAGTCGAGGGGCACGGTGGAGAGCCTAACAATCTTGCCCGGCCTGATCGCCTTGGAGAGGACATGGCTCTTGATTCCGCGCTAGACCCCATGGGAGATGTCGGCAAGCTCCTCGTTCGATGTGTCCTCGTCCGTGGCCGGAGCGTCGACGATCCAGTGCTCGATTGTGTCGGCCTTGCGAAGGCAGTTCCATGAGAGAACGCTGTGTTCGAGCGCGGTCGCGACGGCGGCGGCGGTTTCGGCATCGAGGGGAGTGGCGAGGTTGCGGCATGCATAACGGACAGGTGACAGGCGCGCATGCTCTGGGGAGGGACTATGAGCCTGTGCGCACCAGCCAGTAGGCCGGTTGCTATCTCGACTTGGCCGAATCCCACGCCTTCCCGGAACGCCAGTATGAGTTAGGCGGCATCTTCAGAACGAGGTTTGCGATCTCTTCTGGCGAAGCGTCGATCGGCTTCGGCAGCGTATGGACGGGCGGACGTCCCCGCAGGCGCTTCGGCTTGGTCTCGCGTTCGCTGCGTGGCTCCGGATCGCTGGTGGCCTCCAGCCCCATCCCCCTGTGAAAGCCCCACTTTAGCGGGCAGAGCTCGCTCACCATTTCAGCGTAGTAAAGGCGCACAGCGGAGTCGCTTTCCCTCGACCGTCCTGCTACGGTCATGCCGTCTAGGTAGTCATTCGTGCCTGTGGGAAGCATGGGAGCGCGCACCGCCGCGCCCCCTCGTGGCCCGCAGGACTTGGCTGCCTAGACAACGGTCGCGTCTCTCATGCTGCGAGGGGGTACCTGTGTCAAGGCGGAAACTTCACCTGTCGATTGCTTCCATCCTGGTCGTGCTCCTCATAGGTGGCGGTACGGTCGCAGCCGCTTGGGCGTTCGGTGCGTTTGATGCGCCAGCCGTCCGGCAGGGTAGGGTTAAGAAGTTGCCACCTATCGTCATGACGTTACCGCCGACTCCGGTCGTCCCAACGGCTACGCCCATACCCCCACCATGCCCGCCGCCCGGCGCGGTCGGCCATGCGAATCGAATTGTCGTGACGACAGCGGAGACCAAGAGGCTTGTCAGAGAGACTCGACGATTGGCGGAAAACCTACGCGAGGATAGTGACCTCATTGCAGACGAAGGCTGGAAGACGACTTTGGGCAACCGGCTCGCTGAGTTGGAGGCCATCGTGGAATCGCTCGACTGCCTCACGGCCTCCGGTACGGCGATCGTGCATAACAGGCTCCGGGAACTGGCGGTCGAATTGCAGGAATACGTCTCCGACCTTTCGCGGAACCTTCAGGCAGAGGACATGGAGGGCTTGATGAGCTATAGCCAGAATCAGGCGCAAGTGAATATTGGCGAGCTTGCGAGACGCGCCGATGCCGCCCTGTCGGCGGATCTAGCTGCTGTCGAGACTGCCCGACGGAAAGCGCAGGACGCGCGCGCTGGCATCGTCACAGTTGAAGGCCGGGGCACGTCAGCCGAACGCGTGACGCTGCCGGTGGGCACTTACGTCCTAAGGGTTTCATGGAGCGGGAACAGCAATAGAGGAACCGGTACGAATTTCGTCATCTGGCTGGACGGCGCCGGGCTACGCTGTAATCTGCTCGTCAACGTAATCGGGGCGTCCGGTTCGGAGTCTCACTTCTGCAACGTCGCCGGCGGTGGCTTGCGCATTCAGGTCGAGGCCGCGGCAACTGCCAGTTGGTCGATCCGGTTCGTGCCGGATTAGCGGGGGTCTATCCGCGGGCGTACGGGGCAACCGGAAGCCTCCAAGCCGTCCGGCTTCGTAACCGGATCCAGCTTGCGCCCGGCGTCCCGTCCGGTGATAAGTCCGACTTCCAACTCGGTCAGGTTCGGGTAATCCGCCATAACGCTCCTGCCATGAAACACCTCGACCGCTGGTGGCGCATATCCGCCCGGATCGCAGTCTGACGAGCGGCGGTATCGGTGACGTGGAATCAGGATAGCGATTACTGAGCGTTCCCTCGCCGCGACGGTCGCTTCTGGAATTTCGTAGACGGGGACATCGGCGCGAAAGCCGCCTTCGCCCGGCTAGACGTTGATCGTCGTCATGAACTTGATGTCGGCTTCGATATCGGCCTCTAGATGATCCCGCCGAGCGATGGATTCCCGACGGCGTAATCGCGGGTCGCGCGGAACAGCCAAGCCTCGCGCAGCTGGTAGGCGTGGAACCGAATGCGCCGCCCGTGGAACCGCCGATATCCGGCGGATGGGAACGTCGCAGCGGCGATCCGCTTTAGCGCGGTCAAGGAGAGACTATCCCGAACGACCGCCGCGTCCGCCTCCCGGGCCATTGCCAGCAGGCGCTCGGGCGGGATTTCGAGGTTATCCGCGACCTCGGTGATGCGGTATCGCTTTACCATCGATCCCACCAGTCGTTGATGTCGATTCGCCCCCAGACTGTGAACGCGACCACGTCGTAGGAATCGGCGGCGGTTCCGTCGGCGTCCGCGCCTTCCGTCCAGACCGTCCGCTTCTTGGCGTGACCGTACCGGATCGTCAAGCCTTCACCGTAGAGCCCGATCTTCGCGGCAGCGGCTTCAGGTTCGTTGGTCGCAGCCACATACTCGCCGCTTTGAGTGTAAACCTTGAGTATTGGACGGTCCCTCCCCGCGCGTATGGGGGGCCGTGCTGTCGTCGCGGACGCTAGCCGGGCGTGCTGCCATCAGGATACGATCACCGGTGTCCAGTCGGGTCCCGATTCAGTTCCTCCAGCAATGGGCGGGCCGCCTCGAGACTCGGAGATTCGAGCCCCTCGGCCTCCGCCCAAGCCAGCACCGTCTCCAACGCCTCCTGCAATCGATCGTTGCGAGAAGCTGAGTCTTCTTCAGGCTCCGGAATCACGGTCAGATCACTCCGACCCGCCATTCCGGTACCGTGTTTCTCCAGCCAGCCCCTGCGTACCAGATGCACTACACATTGATGGATGGACGATCGCGCCCAGATCAACCCACCCACGACTTCCGTGATGGTTGGGGACCGGCCCTTTCTTTCTATAGAAACCGCCTACGAAGTCGTAGCACCGCCCCTCAATGGCTGTCAGCGGATCCCTGGAACTTCGCTCCTCCCCCGCCAGGACCTTGTTGGCCGCCTTCGTCTGCCGCCTCGCCCAAACCCGGACCACGCCATGCGCCGAATGCCGGCCGCTGTGCCCGAGCCGTTCGGCTATCTCCTGCTAGGTACCATCCGCGATCCTCAGCTTGACCGCTTTTTCTTGTCTCGTCCGGCCGTCCGTGAAACTACTCTCGGTGACTACCGCGCCGCGCGTGCTCATTGATCTCAGTAATTCTTGCGTAATTGGAGCTCATGTCGCTGCGCGCGTGTCGCCTATTGCGCCTCGCCGAGAGTGCTGGACGAAGAGGCTGCGACCTCGCCCAAAGCGCAGTTTCTTGTGGACGTTCTCCCGAGGGTGCTGGCCCTGTGCCAGCGGCCGGTGGCTCACGTCTCAGCACTCCCGTTGGATCAGCCATGAGGTGCCAAGTCAGTCTCTCCATTCTGGGACTCCCGACTATTGGCGATCGAAGGCGAGTGTATGCTGCCACGAGCACCGTTGATCCCCGCGGAGACTCGCTCGTGGACTTCGACCGAAATCACGACGCGAGAGTCAGAACAGCGGCTTTTGACTGGCTCGCCAGGTTGACTTCGCTTCATGGCGACGTTCTTCCCCGCGACAGGCTCGCCCAAGGCTTCGAACTCGACCAGCGACGAGTACCGGTGGTCGGCCCGCAAGGCATATTCAAACCCGCTTTGATGGAGGTACCGCTATCGATTACCACCGCTCCCAAAGGTCCCTATGACGACGCGATCGGCCCCGATAATCTCCTGAGGTATCGGTATCGCGGTATGGATCCAAGCCATCGCGACAACGCTGGACTACGGTTTGCAATGAACAACGAACTGCCGCTGGTGTATTTTCACGGAATCGTCCCAAGTCGCTACCTGGCCATGTGGCCCGTGCACGTCGTCGGCGATGAGCCCGAATCTCTCGCATTTTCGATCGCACTCGACGATGCGATTCACTCGGGTCTCTTTCCTGATAATCCGGAGGCTCTAGGCGCGGACACAGTCAAGGGCGGCGAGATCCGCAGAGAGTATGTGATGTCATTCGCTCGCCGTCGTTTGCATCAAAGAGCCTTCCGCGAGCGGGTTCTTCGCGCATACCGCCATCAGTGCGCTCTGTGCCGCCTGCGCCATAGCGAGTTGCTCGACGCGGCTCACATCCTGCCTGATGCAGAACCCGAAGGTGAGCCCGTCGTTCGCAATGGCATTGCGCTGTGTCGCTTGCACCATGCAGCGTTCGACCGGTTCTTCCTAGCCGTGCGACCGGACCGCATCATCGAGGTCCGCGCCGACGTCTTAGAGGAAGTCGACGGCCCAACGCTGAGGCACGCTATCCAGGGGTTGCATGGCAAGCCCATTGTGTTGCCAACAAGAGTGGTGGAGCAGCCCGCCCGTGAAGTTCTGGCCCAAAGATACGAGCGATTTCTTGAGGTGGCGTTAGCGCGGTGAAGTCCACCACTGTCCGGGCACGCCACCACTGTCGGTCTCGTGAGCTGAGCCCTAGTTCCCGCCAGTCAGCGTGAAGACGAGGCCGTTCATGATGAGCACCGGGATGAATGCGAGCAGAATCACGAATATCGCCCGCAACGTCGACGTGTAGTCCAGGCTCTGCCGCACCGCAACCACCATCCCCGCAAACGTCCATCCGAATGTCAGCAACCCGATGAGTAATCCACTGCCCGGGACGAAGGTGATACCGTTCAGTAGCCCCGGGCGTTGCGCGGACCCCGGGCCCAGTGCCAAGTGCGCCCAACCCG
>JAPOVO010000415.1 GCA_026708165.1 Chloroflexota bacterium
CATCTTGTGGTCGGCCCGAGGGCAGGTTTCATTCGATTTTACACGGGCGCCAACAGCTGGGACGAGGAGTACCAGGCGTTCCGGCGGCGGGACCTGTCGGCGTGCGACTACGTCTACGTGTGGGTCGACGGGATCCACTTCAACATCCGGCTGGAAGACGACCGTCTGTGCACGTTGGTGATGATCGGGGTGCGAGCGGACGGGACGAAGGAGCTGGTGGCGCTCGAGGACGGCTACCGGGAGAGCACGGAGAGCTGGTCGAGCGTGCTGCGGGACCTGCGCGGACGCGGGATGCAGGCGCCGGCAGTGGCGGTTGGGGACGGCGCGCTCGGCTTCTGGTCGGCGGTGCGGGACGTGTGGCCGGAGACGGCGCCGCAACGGGACTGGTGTCACAAGCTGGCGAACGTGCTCGACAAGCTGCCGCGCCGGCTGCGGCCGCGGGCGAAGCGTGCGTTGCACGACGTGATGTACGCACCGACGAAGACCGACGCGGAGACGGCCATCGGCGCGTTCGTGGCGGAGTTCGAGGTGAAGTACCGGAAGGCGACGGCCTGCCTGGTGGACGACCAGGAGGCGTTGCTGACGTTCTTCTCCTATCCAGCCGAGCACTGGACGCACCTGCGGACGACGAACCTGATCGAGTCGCCGTTTGCGACGGTCCGGCTGCGGCAGCGGGTGACGAAGGGAGCGGGCTCCCGCGCCAAGGGGCTGCTGATGGCCTTCAAGCTGCTGGACATGGCGCAACGACGCTGGCGCCGGCTGAACGGGGCCCATCTGCTGCCCTTGGTACGTGCTGGCGTCCCGTTCGTCGATGGAGTCCTGCTCGAGCGCGAACCGACGGCGACCGAGCTTCGGAAGGAGGCCGCCTGATCACGTCCGCGGCCGATCCACAACATTTGACAATAGCTCATCTCGACACGGGTCGGGCGTTCCCGGTTCCCGCGGGTGGGGGCGGTTTCGTGCCCGGCGCCGCTGTGGACCGCGCTAGTCTAGCCATGTCAGCACACACGCCCGCACGTCCTACTCAGCCTTCAGTATTGTCATCACGCTCGCCCGAGCAGCCCGCTGCGCCGGCCCGACACTGCCCAGCCATACCGTCAGCCCAACCAACCCGACGCTCCCTCCCAACGTAAGCCAATCCCGAGGCCCAACCCCGTACAGCCAGCCTTCGACGTAGGGTGTTATCGTGATCGCTCCGACCAACCCGACTACAGCACCGATGATCGCTGGTCGCAATCCTGCCCCAAGAACGCGGCCTCGAATCTCTCCCTCGTCTGCGCCGAGCGCCCTTCTGACCGCAAGTTCGCGCATCCTCCTGTTGACCATATCATTGGCCAAAGCGTACACTCCGGCCAATGCAAGCAAGAGCGTGAGCACCGCCAGCACCACCGCCACCGACGCTGGTCCTCGCCACTCTGCAAGGGCCGTTGCGACGTCCCGCTCTAGAAGACGTGCGTTGCCGATACCCATCAGCGGATCGACTTCCGCGGCCACCGCGCGCACGACCGGGACAGCCGACATGGGATCGCGGTTGGGAGTTTGAATGAAGGCGGACACCCACGGTTGAAAGCGCTGCGACAACGGCAGATATACGACAGGACGCAACGGCTCCGTTGGTGTCCGGTATCGCAGGTTATCGACCACGCCGATGACTCTCACGCGCCGCTGGAGCCTGGGCAGCACGAGTTCTTGGTCAATCGACGACCCGCCGGGCCACCACCGCTCCGCGAAGGCTCGGTTGACGATCGCAACCGGTAGCCCGTCAACCCCTTCCGTTCCTGCAAACGTCCGGCCCTCCCACACTCGCACGCCTAGCGCTTCGAAGTACCCCGGTGAAATGATGTTCCCTGCCGCTGAAGTGGCCCCAGACACAGCCGAGCCCGGCGCTTCGACCTGTACGTCGAGGTACCCCTCGCTCAAAGGCGCATGCCACGCCAACCCGACCGCCGACACCTCCGGGCGGTCCATTAGGGCCCTCCTCAGGCGCTCGAAGAACGCCGCTCCCTCCCGTTCCGTCAGCCCCTCGCGAGGGGTAACGTCCGCCACCAGAACGTCCCGCGCGAAGCCCAGTTCAATCCGGCCGACTGCGTACGCACTCCGCGCCAACAGTCCCGCGTTAACCATCAACACGCAAGACAGCGCGACCTGCGCACCAACGAGCACTTGCTGCCAGCTCGCCCCCGGCGTCGTACGCCCCGCCCCAGCCACCCGTCCCTCCGTCCGACCGGTACTCGCGAAGCCCGCGACAGTACCGCCACCGAGAATCACCGCCACAGTCAGGGCTACAACCGCCAACGCGCCGACCGCATAGCGATCAAGTCTGGCGGTCAACGCGACGTCGGCCAACTCCGGCACTCCAACAATCCGTGCCGTCAACGGCATCACCACCACTGCCACCGCACTCGCGGCGGCCACCAACGCCGGAATCTCCCGCACCGCCAAAAGCACTAAGTCGGCCCTCGTAGCCCCCAGAGCGGCGCGTATCGCAAACTCGTCGGCTCGCGCGAGACCGCGTGCCACCATCAACCCCACCACAGTGCCGCACGTTGCAACCAGAAACCCGGCGGCCAGCAATCCCAGCATCAGCAGCAACCGCTGCGTCGTTTCATACCTTTCCGGGCCAAGCGCCAGTCGATTCGCCGGAAGCGCGACGATGCTTGGAGCCCCTCGGCCACTGTGGGCCATCTCGACGCCGCGCACCTGCTCAAGCGCCGTCTGAAAGCATGTTTCAAGCTCCCCCTGCCCACTTCCCGCCCTAAGCCGCCCGACGACGTTGAGCCACGTCGCCGCGGGACTCTTGAACACGTCATCGCCTCCGGGCACCAAGCGCCCCGTCTGCGACAACGGAATCCACACGTCAGGGTCGTATCCTTGTCCGGCCAGCGGGTTCCCCGCCACCCCCACAACTACGTACGACGATGCCCCCAACTGAACGCGCTCACCAACGACCTCAGGGCTACCCCCCACCAGGTCATTCCATGCCCCCTCGGCCAGCACGATCACTGGGCTGGCACCCTCAACATCATCCCGCGCCGATAACACCCGTCCCTCTAACGCTGGCGTGCCCAGCACATCGAAGTAGTTGCCTGACACGACTGCAACCGTTGCCCGACCCACCGACTCCGGCAAAGTCGCCGTCATCTGCAAGCCACCGCCGACGGCCGCCGTGGCTACGTTCCCCCGGCACCGCTCCCTAATCTCAATAACCTCTGGATAGCTGAAGAGTCCGAACGTACGCAGTTCGCGGTCAAACTCGTACACGGCGCGCAGTTTGTCCCCTTCCATCACCGTCGGCGCCGCCGTCGCTCGAAAGCCGCCTGCGACGACCAACGCGCCCACCGACATAGCCACGGCCAAGGTGACGATGATCGCGATGGGGACGGTCCCGTGACGCCTCAGCCCCCGGCCCGTGCTCCGGCCACCATTCCATGCCATATCCTTCTCGTCCCCTATCTGGTGCGCCGCGTATTCACGCCAGGACGTTCATGAGTGCCAACTCCGGGTGCTCACCCACCCCCCCAGTATCTGTGCCCGCGGCCCCGTGGTCGACGCCTCACCCTCTCGAGCGCATTCGTTCCGCATACCATCGGCACAGAAAGTCGTACACAACAAGTTCGTGCTGTGGCGCCGGCACCCTGAGAAGTCGATTCACGTGCATGTGGATATAACTCCCCAGAATCTCCCCCAGTGGTCGCGCTAAGTTTCCCTCACTTTCCCATTGTCGCAACTTGCCAACAACCCCGTCCACTCGGATCGACCGCCTCTCGAAAGGCGCCCTCACATCGATACTACGGAACGCTTCCGCGACGTCCGTCCGCTTCTCCCTGTACAGCGCGCCCAAAGTCCGACGGAACTCCCGATCAACACGACATCTCGCATCGTACACGGCCCGCGCCTGAGCCACGAGCGCCAGCCTCTCCTCTGCGCCGACCGCGAAATCCGTGAGTAGCAGGTCGATCCCCACCATCGCCCCGAGCCACCGTTCCTCGTTGCGCAGGCCGCCTGAACGCACCACCGCTAGGGCCGCCTCACTATCCGCTTCGAACAGCGCCTCCGATTCCACCAATGCTTGCGGACCGCCGTAGCGCTCTCGCTCCGGTATGTACGTGTCGTACTGCAGGCGCCACAACAGGGAGCTCCCGAGCGACTCCGCAAGGCGCGCTATGGCGCGAACGCCCACTTCCATCAGTGCGGTCGATTCCCCCCTAAACCGAAGCCGAAGGTGCCAATCCGGGTCGCCATAGCGAATGAAAAACCACCTCTGCAAGACGCCAGCACGTCTCAATTCCTCCACCACGGGGCCAACAAGCGCGCGCAAGAGACGGTCCGCCCCGCTCTGGCTGCAGTACAGCTTCGCATAAAGCCAGTCCGATCCTAGGGCGTGCGTCTGGGCACCCCCTTCCCGAACCTCACTCAGTCGTCGATCCGCAGGCCGATTGTTGCTCCGTTGCCGAACAAAAGGTAGTACTACCTCATTGACATGCAAGCCGCTGGAGCCCGCCACGCACAGCTCGCTTGCAGAGGGGTACATTTCGAGCAACGTCCCAACGCCTCTCCTCTTGAGGATCTTTAGGAACGTCTGGCAGGCCAGGATGTTGGCAAAATCGACTACCAGCTCCCGGTCGTTCTCCGAAAAGACCACCACGTCGGGAAGTGCCCGTTCTTGTCGCCATTCATGTAGTGCGGCGAATCCAGCGCCGTCGAGTCGTTGCGCAACATGAGCAAGTTCCGTGGCTGCCACCCGCCACCTCTCTCGAGCAAGCACCGTGCGCCCATGCACAACACGAGGCAGGTGGTTCGTGACTTCCAGATCACCCCAACTCCACTCCAGGAAAAAGCGCACGTTGGCTTGCTGCACGGCCGCCAAGAACCGGTACACGGCAACGCCAGACGACGCGTAGTTGTGCGCCGTCGACAGCCTGGGCACGACCCGGCGGCCGAGTCGTCGAGAACGCAAGACAACGCGGCCATCACGGACGGATACCAAGAGGTCTTCCAACAGGATCTGCTGTGCCTGCGAAACCCCAGCGCGCCCCACGATCGGGATCTCGTGCTTCCGCAGCACGGGCCTGTGTACAATGTTGGCTATGTGTGGGTCCGGCAGGTGTACGACTTCCGCAAACACGGCCTCTGGATCCCATGCCTCTTCATCGGCAATGTGCTCTGCAACCTCCCTTCGTAGCGCTTCGTGTCCTTCGCAGAAGCGTGTCAACAGCCGCACCCCGGAAGGTCCCCCGGCGTTGCGCAGCAACACGCCGAACTCATGGCTGATCCGGTCGCTCGCCGCCGGTCCCGCAAGCGACACCAGGACACCAAAGGAGTCGGGCAGCGGTGGCCGCTGTCTGACCTGCAGCGCGCGCACGTCGAGATCCGTTAGCTCCAGCGCCGCGTGCCGGTTGAGCGCGTCCTGGGCCTTGCCGAAGAGTAACCTCTCCCGCTTGGCACTTTGGCGAGCGACCTCACCGTCCTTCCGGAACTTGTCCAGGGCAAGGAACGGGGGTGGGTCCGCAGGACGCTCGTAGCCAAGGCCGACCTCGTCGTCCAGAGCTTCGACCAGCGGGACTTCGGCGTCTCCGTAGCGCTCCGCAAAGGCCTCGCGGAACCTCTCAAGGCCACGTTCACGGCTAACCGGCGTAATCCGGTGGAGAACCTCAACGGCCCGCAAGACCTCGGCGGCGACGTTCGTGCTGAGCCGGACGTTGGCGTCCGGTCGTACCATGTCGACGTGAAACAGCTGCGCTGGGTCGACGGGCGCACCCAGGGCGTGAAGGCGGTTCTCCAGCGCCCGGTACTCGTTCGGGGCAACGGCGCCGGATCGCGTAATGAGCCCCTCAAGTCGCGTCAGCACGTCCGTCAAGCCGTTGCGAATATCTCGACGCACTCCGTGGCGCGTCAACTCGTCGAGAACAAGCTCCGCCGCACCGCATCCAGTAACGTTGAGTGCGAGGCGGCTGACCAAGAGCTGGCTGGCGATAAGAGCGTCGATGTACTCCGCTGCTTCCCGGGCTACGGGAACGGCAGCCGGCTCGTCGTCCTCGGCCGAGCCGGCGACCAGCGCTGCCAGTTCGGCGAAGGAAGATGCCTCGCAGCTACGTCGGAGAACGAGATCCAAGTAGGGGGTCGGCTCGGCGCTAACAAGACGATGACTCTTCACGCCGTCCGTGTCCACATCGGTCTGTATGTAGCGCCAGTGCCCGTTGACGCGGTAGAGGCTAGGGTTGCGTACGTATGCCAGCGCGTGACGAACCTCACGCGCCGACAGAAGGGTGCGGATTAGTGCGTCTACGTACGCTATGTCCAATCGGATGTGGCGTTGAGGGGTGGCCGCGCAATGAAGTGTGGACCGGGTGGACAGTGCACCGAGAGAGTAGCCGGCGCAAAGACCGAACGGCGTAGCGCGGCCCGCCAACCGCGAGAAGTAGGCTACGAGGGCGAGTTCCACGCGCCGCCCCTTGGGATCGCGATCTTCGCTGTGGAGCCAATGAGGAAGACTGCTGTAGGTAGTTGGGGACGAGAGGAAAAGAGCCTCCTGCACTTCGGGCCGTGACACCACGTCGCGTAGCCGGGCACGAAGTAGTTTCCGGTCGGAGGCAAGAGCGTGGTCAAGAGCGGCCGGAGAAGACCGCGAGGACGCGAGCAGACGCTTGGCGCTCGTGTCTCGACTCCAATCGAGGTAGTCGCCAAAAGGAAGCAACGCGGTCCGCAGCACGAAGAAGCCCGAGGCCCTGTGCGACGACCCAATGGGTGCAGAAGCGGGTCGTGGGTTTCCGGCGGGGATAACCGAGCGCGAGGTGGGCATGTGACCTCAGCACGGAAGCAAAGACAGCGGCGCCAGCTCAAGGAAGTGCGTGCAACGTGACATCGTTAGACACGAGTAGCAATCGATCCCAGTGAGGCTCGCGGTCGGTCGCAGCGGCGGCAAGAGCGAGCGCGATGCCAGCAGCTCCAAGCAGGAAGCTGGGATCAGGATCCCAAGTAACGCGGCCAGCTGAGTCGATCTCGCGCCGGGCGTAGCCAGCCAGAGGATAGCCTGGACGTCGCCACCGCAGAGCGCGGGACAACCAGTAGATGGCAGCGTCGCGAAACGGCGGGAGTCCTGTGGCGCGGTACAGCCGGTGGAACAGATGGCAGTGCCCCGCAGGGCCGTGGCAGAGCGAGGCATCCCGAAGGGGTACGGTTCGAACGCGGGCGGCGGCGAGTCCCACCTGCAACGACGTCGTGCGCAGCGCTGAATCGCGGAGAGCGCCCGCGGCCGCGTAGAGCGCGGTCGCAATGCCCAGGTCACCCCAACACCAGCCAAAGAAGAAGTCCGGCTGAACGCCGGGGCCGGCCCAACGGGGATACATGGGAGTCCTTTCGGATGTAGCCCTTCTGGCCAGGTCCTGAGCGGCTGCTCGAAGGAGAGCGGTCGAACGTCGGACCGCGACATCGGTTTGGGAGAGTCGAGCGAGAAAAGCGACGACGCCAGCGACACCGTGGGCCATACCCAGAGCGTAGTGGCCGTATGGCGATAGCCGGCGTTCGTTCGAGGACAGGAGTGCCGGCGGTGTGAACCAGCGAACTCCGTTCGTCGTGACCTCGGATAGATCCTCGAGCCGGTCCAGGAGCAACGCGAGGATCTCGGCAGCACGAGCGTCGGGAAGGCGTTCTAGGAGATAGAGGCCAACACCGACCAGGCCGTTTAGCAGTTCGTATCGCTCGAGGCGTGCTGGGTTCGAACGAAGCTCGTGAAGGAGCGCGTCGTCAATCGCGGCGTGAGAATCAGTCTGCGCACTTGCTCCTTCCAGGTGAGAACATACCCAAGCGACACCGAGTACTCCTTGAAGATGCAACGGCAATGGCGCTCGAGCGACCAGGGAGATAGCCCGATGGAGCAGTGAGACTACGACCGGCTTGTGGTCCTCAAGGTCTGACAGATCACCCAAGTAGGCGTACAGCAGCGCAAGCTCTGCTGCGCGGTGCGGATTCTGGGACGCTTCGAGCCGAGATAGCAGCGCCCGGGCGATGCGCTTCGCGGTAGCGAGGCTACGCGTGGCGTCAGTGCCTCGTACCAACGGAGCCCAAGGGGGATGGCCCTGCCCTATCCCGAGCACGGATCAACCCGAGAAAGGGCAGGCCAAGTGACGTCTAGTCGGGGTCTTCGATACACGCACAGCAGCAGGAACAGGGGTTGCTCGTGCCCGTTCCGAACGTGTGTGTGGGTACCTGCCGGTCTTCGGCTTCGAGGCGCCCACTGTTCGGAACCGTTGACAGGATCTCCTGCGCGAGCACGAAGCGTCGGCCAGTTGCGAAGTGTGGTTCCACCGCGTCCGATGCACGACGTTGGGATTCCACTCGATTCCTCCCCTTGATGAAGAACGAAACCGCATGCCGAAAGTAGCAGCGGTCCTGCCGACGACCCACAATACGTGGGTCGTCGGGTTGGTTCTGGCAGAAACAAATCCGCGGCCCGGCGAACGCCGGAAAGGGGACCCCGCCTATTCCCGCGGGTGCGGTCTTGTGTTCAGCGGGCAACCCGACGTCAAAAGCCGATGCTGCAACGCGCCGCGCCCAAAAAGAAACCCGCGTGGAGCCCCACGGAGGGCCCCGCTGCCGTGAATCGTGTTTCTGCCGCCATTAGGCTTGATCAACCGGGTCGGCGTTGTCAACCCCTACACGTTGCCCCGGGCCCTGAGAGGTCACCGTCGCTCCCGAGCCCAGTCGGTGGGACCACAGCTTCCGCCAGGTCACGATGCGCTCGATTTAGTCGAGCGAAACCGCGCGGCCCGGTGGCGCACGGGCATGTCGTGCCGCCGCCCGCCTTTCTCGTGCGGCCGCAGCCACCTCCGCACGCCCTGCCGGAGAGGTCCTGGCGCCGCGTCTCCACCGCCGCGCTCACCCGCGCGAAGCTGTACACCCATGATGCTCGGGAGCGCCCGGTCCCCGCAGGCCACCAGCGTCCGATGTAGGCGGCGACGTGGAGCGGTGGGACACCGACGTGCGCGTCGACGGGTGGTCATCCTCGATGCGTGCCGGAACAACCCGCTGGCGCGGTCGCTGCAGCGCGGGGTCTCTGGGTCACCGACTCGGACCTCCGCGGTCGAGCCCTCGCGTCGGTCCCGCTCGCGCTCCCGCGCCGCCGCCCGCTGCTCCGCGACGTAGCGCCGCACCGTGCGCGCCGGGACCGGC
>JAPOVO010000006.1 GCA_026708165.1 Chloroflexota bacterium
CGTTGGCGATCGTCCTCCCGACGACATCAGGGGCGCGCTCGATGTCGGCATGTTTGCAGTGCTCAAGCATTCAAAACACTCAGACCTTGCCGGTCCCAAACCTCACGCTGAAATTTCAAGTCTGTCTGAAGTCGTGCACCTCGTGCTCGACCCGTCAGGACTGAAATAGATTCATGGAACCTCGCAATCGACCACGTATCCGCTTGGCTCGAACGCCGGTTAGCAAGGTGGACAACTCATCATCGTCTTACGACGCCATGCCTGTGATCTACGACTTCGAGTACCCGGAGTGCGTCGAGGATGAGCTGGACTTCTGGGACGCGATTCTTTGTGAATATGGTGGGCCGGGCCTCGAGCTCGCCGTTGGGACAGGCAGAGTGGCGATCCCCTTGGCGAGCCGCGGCCACGAAGTGTACGGCATCGACATCTCCCAGCCTATGCTCGACCGGGCGATGTCCAAGCTGTCCACACTCCATCCGGCAACCCGGTCACGGCTTCACTTCAGTCGGCAGGACATGCGGAGCTTCAGTTTCGACCTGCGCTTCGGAGTGATTTACGCACCGTTCAATTCGCTCCTGCTGCTCACCTCCGAACGAGATTTCGCGGACTGCATGAGCGCCGTGGCCCGGCATTTAAAGGATCGGGGGGGCTTCGTGATTGAAGCGTTTGCCATGAATGAAGACGACACGATTGCGGACTCGGAGACTCTGACCTACCTGGACAACGAGCCCCAGAGCGGGGGAACGGTCACTCGTCGAAAAGACTACTCGTTCGATCCCAAGACGAAATGCGCCTTGAGCGAATTGTCTTTCACACTGGAGCATCCGAACGGAGTCGAGGAGGAAATCCAGTTTCATTACGTGCTTCAGTTATACGAAGCTGAAGAATTTTTGGCGAGGCTTCGCAAACACGGCTTCGACATTAAGCACGTTTACGGAAACTTGCGGCGAGACAAGTACTCTCCTAACTCGCAAAATCTGATCATCATTTGCGGCCGAAGTGACTTCATCGACGATGCGACTCTGACATAATTACCGAAACGTACGCGCGATCCGAAAATTCATCTAAGCTGACACCGCGACAAGGAGGCTGTGATCGCAATGTCGCCACGAGAAGGTGAGGTCTCTGACCGCGTCCGCGAGATGCGAATGGCGATTGAATGCGGCTCTTGCGGCGAAGAGTTCGTTGTCACGAAGGCCCAGCTAAACTGGGCCTCGGAGTTCGCATGCACCTGCGGTCACGTGCATGATTTGGAATCGGTACTCGAACAGCTCGAGCAGCGCGGCTGGAACGTTCACGATCTCATTCGCGCTCGCGGGTCCTTTCGAGAGCCGGTCCCTAACCTGCCGATGCCCCACGGAGGCGCATTCGCCGTCGGAAAGTTGGGAGAGCGTGCCGACAGCCCGGACCGCGGAAGGCCCAGGCGTTGGCGGTTTCAGGACGTGGACAAAACGCGTCCGTCCGAAAAGGGTTTCGGACTGGTCGAATAAGCGCCGCTTTAGCGGTCTATCACCGGCTGCAACGCCTGCGGCTGGTCCAACGAAGCGGCCCGGTCCAGGAAACGCACAAGCGCTGGAAGGCTTGTCGTCGCGCGTCCATTCTCGACATATCCTTCAAGGCTGCCGTCGAGTATCCGCGCCCTGATCGAGTCCGGCACCGCATCCAGCAATATCGCAGCCTGCGACACGGTTATAGGCCCAGTGGCGAATCTGTAAATCGTCTCCTCCAAGGCGGCGAGGCGAGCCTCCGCGTAGCGCATCAGTGCCGAAGCGGCTTTGGCGTCATCTTGGTCAAGGTCCCGAAGATATTCCACCGTCCACTCCCCGTCTTCGAACCTGAGGTCGAACAGATCGTCGGCATTCGCGCCTTGTAACCGCGACGCCTGATAACGCAACCCGCGAAGCCCCGGAATATCCGGGCTCACGCTGTCCGCGAATCTCTTGATAAGAATCGACGCCGTACCTTTGAATCTCAAATCAAGCCTCCAGTTTGGCCGCCCGCCAGTTGGCGCTTAAAAGCCCCTCGAACTCTCGCGCCGGCGCGGTCACCCGGCCCGGTGCGTTTCAACAGCATTCGTCGGTTCACAATTGAACAGTAATTGTGCCGGTCCCCGATCTCCCGACGGCGCGATCGAGGCGGCATCGGTCTACTATTCGACACGTTCAGCGGCGAAGTCGATGGCTAGCAGAACATCCTCGCCTACCGAAGCCACGAACGGAACGCTCGGTATCGTCAGGTCATACGTTGCCCTCTGGATCGTAGTGACCGCGGATCCACTCACGCGGCTATCAGACTCGATCGACACCACGGCGTCGAAAGTGATTTCCGTCGAGATTTCCCGGATCGTGAGAGTTCCGACTATCGTGAATTGGATCTCGTCTCCAATCGCAACTTCCGAAGGCAACCCCACAAGGGACGTAGGCACAAACTCAACAAACTCGTAGGCGTCCTCGGCCGATTGCAAGATTCGAGATCGAATGGCGCGGTCCCGGCGACCGTCGTCAGTCTGCAGAGTGCGAGCGTTAATGCGCAACGTTCCCAGCTGCGAGTCCTGCGGCGACGCAAAGTCGACTATCAAATCTCCAGCCACCTGATCGGTAATGCCTACAACTCGGAAAGGCTCCCCTCGCAGGATCTCGTCGATTTCGAAGCGTACTCGCGACTCCGCCTGGACAAGTCGAAACAGCACCTTTTCGCCCCCCGGCTCCGAGGCCTCGGCGGTCGGCGTGGCCTGAACTGGCGTCGAGGTGGGAGCGGCTTGGGTGGCCTGTGGCGTGGGTGCCGCGGTTGCCGTGGCGGCAGCCTTGGTTGTCGGTACCGGTGTCGTGGTAGGTGCCTTGGTAGCGGGGGCTTGCGTGGCTGCGGGGGCCTGCGTGGCGGTGGGCGCTGGGGACTCCGTAGGCGTCGACTGCACGACGACGAGCGTGGGAGCACTGATCGGTTCGCTGGCTTCGCCTGACCCGCCGGTGAACCAGACAAATGCGGCGCCCGCGACGCCGACAATCACTCCGGCGGCGACTAGCGCCGCGACTACTATCTGCCATCTCTTCATCGTCGGTCCTTTTGTCGAGCCGCCCTATAAGGTCGGATCCGGAGACGCTTTGAGGCCCGCAGATCGCAACTGCATGACTCTAACGCAAGAATGTGAAGGGTTCATGAAGCTGGAGGCGCTTTGAAGCCCCATAGATCGTAACCGCCGCCCGACGCCAGAACTTCGGCGGCGTAGTCTTCAGCATTGTCTTCAGGTGTATAGCCCAGCTCGCTTTGCGCATTCGTAAGGTCCCAGTATCCCCTGGCGTTGTTGGAGATCCCATAGTAGATGCCAAACTTGATGTCCGGAGCATCGATCGAACGGCGGACGAGTTGAACCAAATCCCTGTCGCTCAGCCAGGTTGAGAGTATACGGACGCCCGAGGTCCACGAAGGCGGCTTTTCTCGATATTGGTAGCTGCCGATTCGCAGGCAAATCACTTCCAGCCCGAACCGGTCCGAGTAATAGCGGCCCAAAGCCTCGCCCCAGACCTTAGCCGCGCCGTAGAAGGAGTCCGGTCGAAAGACCGACTCCGCGTCGCACCGTTCGCCCACCAGCTCGTACCAGCCCGTGGCGTGATTCGAGCTTGCGAAGACGACCCGTTTGACGCCCGCCAGCCTGGCCGCTTCGTAAGTCTTGTAGACGTCAATGACGTTGGGTACAAGATAGGGATCAAATGCGTCGGTGTCGTGGTTCGCCTTCGCGTGCATGTGTACGACGGCATCCTGGCCCGAGAACGCCGCCACAACGTCGTCGAGATTGTCGTATTTCAGCAACACGAACCGGTCGTCGTCCTGGGGACGCCGGGAGGTCCCGGTCAGATCGTAAGCGTCATCCAAGTCTTCCATTAGAGTCCGGCCAATCTGGCCAGTGGCTCCTGTAATCAATACCTTCGGCTTGCCGGGCACGTTGGTTCTCCTGACCACTATTCCGCAAAGTCGGTCAAGCCAAGCATAGCCTCTCTCAAGGCGCTGACGGTGGCACCATGCATTCCGGTCGTAGCGTTGTCTCGGCCCCATAGGTCATATTCGACACATTGACGGACACAGGAGTGAGGGCTACGATGCTAGAAGCTGGGAGGTAGCGACCGCGATAGCCTCGGCTGATAGCCGCCGCGCCGCGCAAAGGGCGGGCGGTTTTTTGTTTTGTATGAAGAGATGGCGGAGCCCGAAGTGAACACGAGCGGGATGGTTACGGCAAGGATAGAAGCCTATCTCAGAGGCGCGATCGACGATGCCCGCAAGGCTGGCAAGCTGCCGGCTATAGAAACCGCGAATCTCGGCTTGGAAAAGTCAAGGCTCGAAGGCTCAGACTATTCGAGTACTCTTCCGATGAGAATCGCCCGAGCGGTCGGAGCGGCGCCTAGAGCAATTGCCGAAGCCATCGTTGGATCGGCTTCGGATTCACTTATGCTGGCAAGCGTGGAGGTCGCCGGGCCGGGTTTCATCAACTTTGTACTCGCCGATTCCTGGCTCGCCGAACAGGTCGACGGCATTTTGCAGCACGGGCCGGCCCACGCCGTCCCACGCCTGGGTGAGGGCGTACGCACTCAGATTGAGTTCGTGAGCATCAACCCGACCGGGCCTCTGACCGTCGGCCACGGCAGGATCGCCGCCTTCGGCGACGTCCTGGCGCGGCTGCTCAAGGCAGTCGGCTATGACTTGCAGCGCGAGTACTACGTAAACGACTACGGCAATCAGGTCAAACTGCTAGGACAAAGCATCTACTCGCATTACGCAGGCCAGCTTGGAGAAGACGTACCCTTCCCGCTCAACGGTTACAAGGGCAAATACGTCGAAGAGTGGGCGCAAGAGGTTGCCGCTCAGGCCGGCCGCAAGTATTTGGATATGACCGAAGACGAGGCCGTCGACGCCCTGAGCATCGAGGGCGTGGCCCGATCGTTGGCCATGATCCGCGCAGACCTGGACGAGCTCCAGATCGGCTTCGACAACTGGTTTTCCGAGAACAGCCTTCACCAGGCGGGTGATGTAAGACGCGTTATCGAAGTGCTGCATGAAAGCGGATACGTTACTGAGCGCGAAGGGGCCACCTGGTTCTCCCATGGCGACTCCAGTCATGAACGCGAAAACGTGCTGGTGAAGCGCACCGGCGAAACTACCTATCTCGCTTCGGACATCGCCTATCACGTTAACAAGTTCGCAGAACGGAAATTTGACCGGGTCGTCAACGTCATGGGAGCCGACCACCACGGTCATACCGCCCGTATGTACGCCGCTATGGACGCGCTAGACCTGGATCGGTCCAAACTTACCTTCGTTTTATGTCAAATGGTCCACGTCGTCGTCGACGGGCTCCCGGTTAAGCAAAGCAAACGCAGTGGTGACTTCGAGCTGCTAGGACAGCTCGTCGATGAGATCGGGAGCGACGCGACTCGCTATTTCATGATCTCCCGTGCCGCGGACAGCCAGATGGAGTTCGATGTCGACCTCGCGAAGAAGAAGTCCGACGAAAACCCCGTGCACAAAATCCGCTACGCGCACGCCCGCATCTCCAGCATACTGCGCAGGGCCGAGAAAGCCGGGATCGACTTCTCCGACGGGGACACCTCCCTGCTAGACCGGCCTCAGGAGCTCGGCTTGATTCGGGCGATGCTGGATTATCCGGAAGTGGTAAGTGCCGCGGCGAAATCGCTCGAACCTCACGCCCTGCCCCATTACGCGCTAAGTCTCGCCAGCGCGTTCAACTCCTACTACCACGTCCACCGCGTAATATCGCCCGACCTCCAACTTACCAAGGCCCGGCTGAAGCTCGCTATGGCAGTACGGATGACGGTCGCCGCGGTACTCGGTCTGATGGGCATATCGGCCCCGGATGAGATGGTCAGGGAAGAAGCGGACTAGTCCAGCCTGAGTTCCGCTACTACCGTTTGAGCAGGCGGTGAACCGGTCCTGCCGACCAAGCCAGACGCCGTAACGCGCTGGAGCCAACTCAGCGTCGAATCGCGGTCCGGAACACGCCCCTCGTTCCTCGGATAGCAAAACCTAAGAGTATGACTTCGAGTTCTCCAGACAACCGGACGCGACGGCCTGGGGCCCAACTCCTACGGCGCGGAAGACCGGCGCTCCCTGCGTCTCACGATCAGATCGTGCCCCACGATACCGTCTTCGCCCTCAACCACACCGTAAAGTCTGAACCCGTTCTTCTGGAAGGTGCGTAGACTGCGGCGGTTGTCCGCCAACACGAGGCCGAATATGGCGCTGGCCGACTCCTCCTCAAAGCCGAACTCTACAAGCAGGTCGATCGCCTCCGTACCATAGCCCCTCCCCCAACTCTGCTTCTCGCCGATAGCCAGGTCGATACGGCGCAAGTCCTCGCCCGGGAACTGATCGACGATCCGCTGTACGTTCATACGCTGCAACCAGCACTCGCCGATAGGTCCACGGCCAACCTCCATGACGAAGCAAAATGCGTGAGTCGAAATCCAGTGATACACCGCCTGAACTTCCTGCCTCGTTGTTTCTTCGAAATCGTTGGCATCCACGTACTTCATGACTTCGGGATCGTTGTTCCAACCGAGCAGCAGGTCCCCAGTCGTCTTCCGTTAGAGGGCGAAGCGTCACATGCGGGCCGCGTAGTGTTACGTCATGCGTCCATAACCGCGAAACCCCATGATTACGATAGAACTCGAAATCCTTCACCACCGTGCTCATACGAGGTCGCGAATTCGATCCCTCCTGCAAACAAAAAACAAGAGCAACGAGGCCGTAGGACATTCGATAATCGAACGGTTCTGATCGGTTTTACAACTAGCTGACGAAGTCGGGCGGTGAAATGGCGCCCGCCACCATTGCAAAAGTTAGTCGTAGCTGTCCTGTTTCTCCGCGCTCGCGTTTCCCGAGTCCCCCGCAGCCGCCGGATCGGCAAGCACCGAGCAATCATCGTGAATCTGGAGCAGCGACGCGGGCAGCCGTGTCGTAACACGTCCGTTCATCATCTCGGCGATTGCTCCGGACTTGGCCTCACCCGTCGCCAGCATGAGTAGCGAGCGCGCGTTCAATACCGCGCCCATCCCGACGGTCATGGCATTTGTGGGGAACTCCGTGGCAAGCCCGGCTTCCGAATCACTGCCCTGTTCCTCGCGTGTCAGCCTCCCACTATTTCGATAGATAGTGTCATCCGCGAGCCTCTGTGTGTGACTCGCCAGTGAGAAAAACTCGCCTGGTTCGTTGAAGGCAACATGTCCGTTGCTTCCGATTCCGAGAATTGCAAGATCAAACCCTCCGGCTTCGGCAATGGCGCGGTCATACCGCCTGCACTCGGCTTCGGGATCGGCGCAAAGTGAATCGAAGCCATGCCGCCGCGCGGGCGAAACATTCACCTTTGTGTAAAAGTGCTCATCCAAGTAACGTGTGAAGCTATATCGATTGTCCTTGGCGACCCCAATATATTCATCAAGCATGAACGTCGTCACCCCAGAAAAATCAAGCCCCTGATCGTGCAGCCGCCCCAGTTCTTTGTACATGCCCCTCGGAGTGTTTCCGGTAGGTAAGGCAAGCACGGCCTGCGGTCGCCGTTCGACAGTCTCGGCCACGATTTGGGCCGCTCTTAGACCCACCTCGGCTGGAGTGCGCAATCGGACGAGCTTGATCAACTGGCCTCCCTAATTCAATCTAGAAGCGGACGCTCATGCGAGCCGCTCCAGGTTGTCTGCGACTATCTGGGTTCTGCCGCCTTCTTCTCGATATAGATCGACAATCCTCCCCAACACACCCGCACCGTTCCTACGATACAGAGCTTCCGATTCCCCCCGATAAACCTGGACGCCCATATCCGGCCCCGCCGCTATGCGCATGGCCTCGGGACGTTTGGCGCTGGTAGCGATATCGCCACCCATCAGAATCACCTCTGCTTCGCCGGGTGTCGAAGCGGCGACTACGCTCGCCATCTGCCCCTCGGGTTTCCTGAATATCCACGGCAACGCGGGCGGCATCCGGGCCGAGCAGACTCCTTCGGTCAAAACTGTCGGAATACGCGGCTGGCCGTCCCTGGACTCGCCATTTCTCGCAGGCTTCCGGCTTTGCGGAGGCTTGTCGAGCGACATGGACGGAGCAACCACCGCCGCAATATGTTCCGGCGGTAGTGCGTCTATCCAATCCATCGACACGGTATCCGCGACTACGACGATGCACATTCCGTCTTCGTCATCGGCGCAATCCTCGAGCCCGGCGCTGTCGCTGACATTGACGACCCTGCCAAAGCTCGTCCCACCCGCTCCGTAGGCGCACCGAATGGACGTTGCCGATCCTTCTATGACGATATGGCTGCCGTTACCGACTTCCACTACCGTGCCGCTAAGCCGGGCGAACAGAGCGGTTGAACCGATAGATTGCTGAAAGAAACCAAGTCCGGAAATGGTCGAAACATGGGCAAGTTTGCCGTTCCAGGGAGCCACCCAGTCGCCTGCCCCGAACAGCGTACCGACGCCGGCCCCCGCAGCGATAACCGCCCCTGCTGGGATCTCTTGGTTTTGGAGCTGGTTCGTCTCCTCGACCACTCGGGCTGGTGGTACCCTCGACACTCGCGTTATATCGCGGATGCTGACACGGCCAACCGGGTTGCAAACGGCCCACGGCGCGCCAGCTTCAACCTGATCCCCGCTGGAAACGAGAATATCACCGGGGAACGGAAGATCGTGACGCCGCCGGATCGTCCCTCGAAAGACAGACGTCCGTACAGGAGATTCGTTAGCCCTCAACGCCCCCCCAATCCAGGTCCTGCGACGGCAGGACGTACGAGTCCGTGCTCTGAAACCACTGCAGCAGCGCAGCCCTGCGCAGCGAGCCTTCTTTGGGCCATTGGAGCGGCCTGCCTCGGGCGTCGATTATCAGCCCTCCTATTCCACAGGTGATACCGCTCCGAAGAGCCGTCGCTCGCCCCTTGCCGCCACCGGCGTCGAGCTTTCCTCCGGGCCAAGACTTGATTTCCGCGACGACGGAGCCGTCCCACGTGATTCTTTCCATAGCTCCAAACGCTACGCTCCTGCTTATAGGTTCGCCTTGGCGGGGGATGACTTGGACGGCAAGGGCGTCGGCGCCAAACTTAGCAGTGCCCTCACAGGAGAGCGACGTAGCGACATGCACCAAGTACGGCTCGGCCGAAGTGG
>JAPOVO010000279.1 GCA_026708165.1 Chloroflexota bacterium
GCTGTGGCCCACGTGGAAGAACATCAGTTGAAACGCGCCTAGCTGGAGTTACTGCATGGGCTGGATTTCTCGAAGGTCGGCGTCCCCCAGCAGGCCGTGCTCTTCGAGCCTCCCCCGGATGAGACCCAGCGCGAGCTTGGTGCCGTACACGGGCGTTTGCAGCTTGGGAAGCACGTAGGGCAACGCCCCTATGTGGTCCTCATGGCCGTGAGTGATGACTATCGCGCGTACTTTCTCCGCACGCTCGTAGACGTAGCTGAAGTCTGGGATGACGAGGTCGACCCCAAGCATCTCGGCGTCTGGAAACATAACGCCGCAGTCGATCACGATTGCGTCGTCCTCGTATTCCATGATCATGGAATTGCGCCCGATTTCTCCAACGCCGCCCAATGGAACGACTCGGAGTGTGTGCGGTTCTATGCTGGATGCCAATCCGGTTACGGCTTCGGGAGGACTGAGATCAACCTGGCCTCAAAACAACGATAGCTGTTGAGCCGGGTCGTCCGGCTCTTCCGGGACCGGCTCGGCCGGAGTGGCCTCCGCCGCGACGATGATCTTTGCAAAGTCATCCGAAAGAGTCCGCCTCAGCGACGGCTGATGCAACGCGGCCGCCGGATGGTACATCGGCACGACCATTCGCCCGCCGGTCCGGCGCGCCGTACCGTGGATCCTGGATATGCGCTGCCCGGGAAAGAATCGGTCCATGGAATAGCGTCCGAGCGTCACGATCACCTTCGGATCGATCAGCTCGATTTGACGGTCGAGATACTTGGAGCACTCTTGAATTTCATCGGGCTGGGGATCGCGGTTTTTGGGCGGACGGCATTTGACGACGTTCGTGATGTAGACCTCTTCACGCTTTAACCCGATTTCAGTCAGCAGCTCGTTCAAAAGCTGTCCCGCCTGCCCCACGAAGGGAAGGCCCTGCACGTCTTCGTAATAGCCCGGACCCTCTCCCACGAACATGATCTCGGAAGATGGGTCCCCGTCGCCGGGCACGGCGTTCGTGCGCCCCCCGCACAGCGAACAGTCAGTGCAACCCCTCACCGCCTCGTCGACTTCCGATAGGCTGCTCCACACGTGCGGCTAGACCGCCGGGAAACTCTGGCCTGCGACCTCGACGTCGCGAGCCTGCGATTTTCGAAACGTCAACGGGTTGTCGCCAACACTTATGACGCGACGGCTGCGGCCGTCAGGTACCGGTCGAGACTGTATTCGCCCAGCAGCGTTTTCAACCCCGCCTGCATGTCCTCCGGCAACTCGACCAGCGGCAGCCGCGGCACGCCTACGTCGAAGCCGCTCAGGTTTATTGCCGCCTTGATGGCTATCGGATTGCTCCAGCCGGCCGGGAACAGCGCCCTGGCGATCGGTAGCATCCGCAGGTGATCGTCCCGCGCCGCTTCCCAGTCCCCGCGAACGATCGCGTCGACCATCCCGCGAATCTCTCCCGAGATGACGTGGCTGGCCACGCTCACTATCCCAACACCGCCCAGAGCCATGATCGGGAAGGTGTCGCTGTCGTTGCCACTGTAAACAAGAAACCCGTCCGCCGCCGTGCGGACGATCTCAGCGATCAGGTCAAAGTCGCAGCTCGCTTCCTTCACGCCGATGATGTTGTCGACCTCGCTGACCGCCGCGACGGTGGGCGCGTCGATGTTGGTTACCGTCCTCACCGGCACGTTATAGATGATGTTCGGCAGAGGAGTCGACTCGGCTATCGCCGTGAAGTGCTTGATGAGCCCGGCCTGCGGCGGCTTGTTGTAATACGGCGCGACCTGTAGCAGGCCATCCACCCCGCATTCGGCGGCCATTTGCGAAAGATGAATGCTCTCGTAAGTGTTGTAACCGCCGGTCCCGGCGATCACTTTGCCCCTGCCCTTCGCTACGCTGACCGCTTCGCGATACAGAGACGCCCGCTCTTCTTCGTCGAGAACCGGCGATTCTCCCGTGGTTCCCGTGACCAGTAGCGCGTCGTTTCCGGCCTCCAGCAGCCCGTCGCAAAGTCGCGCAAACGTCTCGTAGTCAACGGAGCCGTCATCCTTGAACGGGGTGATCATGGCTGTTATGAGCCGGCCGAATTCAAGCATTTCGATTCCTCCCGCCTCCACGCCGACGATGACGATACGGATCAGCGCCTCTGGTCAACCGGACGCCGCTCCAGACTGTGAATCTACGCTGACAAGTCCCACGAACACGACAAAGGACCGATCTCGCAGTAACACATTTTAGTCACGCGCCGGTTTTCGGGCTACGTGAGGCGTTCTCAACTGGAATCGAGGGTAGGGCGTTCAGTCTCTGGATGCCGGATCAAGTCGTAGGGGCGGTTCGCGAACCGCCCTTCCTCACAATGACGATAGAGGCGCTTCGAGACTACGAAAGCAGAGCGGGCCTGTAAAACCGCTTGCCCGCCGCGCTGCCGTTCTGCGTTAGAGCAGCTCCGCGATCTGAACCGCGTTCGTGGCCGCGCCCTTGCGCAGGTTGTCCGAAACGACCCAGAAAACTACCCCGTTGTCCGTGGAGACGTCGTCACGAATCCTTCCGACCCAAACGTCGTCGTTGCCCGCCGCGTCGAGTGCGGTCGGATACGCTCCGTTCGAGATGTCGTCCACGACCTTCACGCCGGATGCGCCCGAGAGAATCTCCCGTACCTCGGCCGCCGAGACCGGCTCCGAAAACTCAACGCTCACGGCTTCCGAGTGGCCTCGATACACCGGCACTCGCACGCACGTAGCCGAAATCCGCATGTCCGGCGCGTGCATGATCTTCCGAGTCTCGTTGGCCATCTTCCATTCCTCGGAGGTGTATCCGTCCTCCGGGCGGAACGTCTCGACTTCGGGTATTACGTTGAAGGCGATCTGACGCGGCAGAACGTCGATCTCCGGGTCGTCGCCGCCCACAATCGCCTCGGACTGCGCGCCAAGCTCCAGCATCGCTCCGGCCCCTGCGCCAGATACCGACTGGTAAGTCGACACGACTACGCGGTCGATTGGGTGCTCGCGATGGATGGGTCCCAGCGCGACCACCATCTGAATGGTCGAGCAATTGGGACACGCGATAATCCCCTGGTGCGACGCAACGTCATCGCCCTTCACTTCGGGAACGACCAGAGGAATGTGGTCCTCGTAGCGCCAGGCCGAGCTCTTGTCGATTACCACCGCGCCGGCTTCCACCGCCTTCGGCGCAAGCTCCTTGCTTACGGAGCCGCCCGCGGCCGAGAACACCAGGTCAACGCCTTCGAACGATTCGGGCGTTGCCGCTTCGACCGGGATATCTTTCCCCCGGAAATTTATGGTTCGCCCGTTCTTGCGGCTGCTCGCCAGCAAACGCAGCTGGCCGATTGAAAACTCCCGCTGATCCAGCACCGAAAGCAGTTCTTGCCCAACTGCCCCTGTCGCCCCTACGACGGCAACCGTTCGTCCTGCCATTTTGCTTACTCCATCTCTCCCTTATACATCGTCAACCGGAAACGCTCTCGAACAAAAGCTTATCTAGCCCCACGACCAGTTCCTTCAGGTCGCGCACACGGCGAATCGCAATGATAACCCCAGGCGCAAAAGATTCGCGACTGGTCGAGTCATGCCTGAGAGTCAGCGTCTGCCCAACCCCGCCAAACACGACCTCCTGGTGCGCCACCAGACCCGGCAGCCGTACCGAGTGGATTTTCACTCCGTCGTAGTCGCCTCCGCGCACGCCTTCCAGCGTGAACCGCTCCGTCGCAACATCCACCGCCGGCTCGCCTCTCGCCTCGACGATCATCCGCGCCGTATGGAGCGCCGTGCCCGACGGCGCGTCTACCTTGCCATCGTGATGCAGCTCGATGATCTCGACGTGGTCGAAATGCGACGCCGCGATCTCCGACAACCGCATCAGCACGACTGCCCCGATGGAGAAGTTGGGCGCAATGAACGCCCCCACTCCCGCGTCACGAGCCTTTCGGCTGATGGTTTCTATATCGTCGTCGGAAAATCCCGTAGTACCAACGACCGGCGAAACTCCGCGTTCGATGGCTGCGACCATGTTCTCGCGGGCCGCGGCGGCGACGGTGAAGTCTACGACTACCTCGGGACTCGATTGGTCGATCGCCGACGCAAGGTCATCGGAGCAGACCGCGCTTGGAGCGAAGGACCGCGCGAGATCGGCCGGTATGGCCGCCACGTCGACCAGCCCGACCACCTCCATATCGGCCTCTTGACTGAGCGATTCGACCATCTGCCGCCCGACTCGGCCGGCGGCGCCGCAAACTACGACCCGCATCTGTCTAACGCTGGCCCCTCCGTCGGCCTCCGCCGCCGCGCGGTCCGCGCGGGCCGCGTGAGTCTCTGCCGCCTCCGCCGGGACCTCCCCGGCGTGGTCCGGAGGGCTCTCGTCGGGGCGTCCAGTCGTCCCCTTGCAGCACGGCCTTGCGGGACAGGTTTATCCGCCCCAGGTTGTCCACTTCGATAATCTTCACCATGATCTCGTCGTCGACGGACAGCATGTCCTCCACGCGGTTGACGTGCTCTTCGGCCAGCTCCGAGATATGTACTAGCCCGTCCCGCCCCGGCGCTATTTCCACAAACGCGCCGAAGTCCATTATCCGAACGACTTTGCCCATGATCGTGCGGCCAATCTCCGGCTCGCCGGTGATGTCCTTGATCATCTGCAGAGCGCGGCTCGCGCTTTCGGAATTCTCTCCCGAAACCGTTATGGCGCCGTCCTCTTCGACATTTATTTCGGCGCCCGTCTCTTCCTCGATCCGCCGGATCACCCGTCCGCCCGGACCTATGATCTGCCCGATGTCCTCCGGACTGATGCTGTGAGTGAGCATCTTCGGAGCGTGGAGTGATACTTCGGGACGAGGCCCCGGAATCACCTGACCCATCACGTCCAGAATGCGCAGGCGCACGCTCTTGGCGCGCTCGATGGTCTCGCGAACCACCATCAAGGGCAGGTATGTGACCTTTATGTCGAGCTGTATCGCGGTCACTCCCGCGCTGGTGCCGGCGACCTTGAAGTCCATGTCGCCAAAGTGGTCTTCTGCGCCCTGAATGTCCGAGAGCAGCACATAATCGGTCGGACTGTCCATCACCATGCCGATCGATATTCCGGTCACGGGACGGCTCAGGGGCACGCCCGCGTCCATCAGCGCCAGGCTGGTGGCCGTTGTCGCCGCCATGGAAGTCGACCCGTTTGACGACAGGATTTCCGAAACGGCGCGAACGGTATATGGAAAGTCTTCCTGGCTGGGCATAACCGGCAAAATCGCGCGCTCGGCCAGCATCCCGTGTCCGATTTCCCTGCGCCGTGGCCCGCGCAGCGGATAAGCCTCTCCCGACGCGAACGGCGGCATGTTGTAGTGATGGTAGAACCGTTTCGGAGGTTCGAGTCCAAGGTTGTCCAGACCGACCCGCTGTTCGTCCCGGCCGGAGCCGAGCGTAATGATGGACAGGCATTGGGTCTCCCCGCGCTGGAACACCGCGGTTCCGTGCGGCCGAGGCAGAACGCCCACTTCCCCTGAAAGCGAACGGAGTTCGTCGGCGCCTCGTCCATCAGGTCGGCGCGAATGGCGAAGGATCGCTTCGCGCGTCGCCTGCTTTACGACATCGTTGAAGGCATCGCCCACGTCGCCGTCGGAATGTGTTCCTTCCAGACTTTCACGTGCGCGCCGCTTGATGTCGTCCAGGCGAGTCGAGCGCTCGGCCCTGTCCGTCATGAGCGCCGCCGCCCGGATTTCCTCACCGAATCGGGCGGCCACGTCGTCCTTGGCTTCCGTCGGCGTAACGCGCTTTTCGTACCCGGCCTTCTCAACGCCGCACAGCGACCGAAGCTCGTCTTGCATGTCGATTAGCGGCTGAATCTCGGCAAATCCAAGCTCGATCGCCTCAATCATCTTCGCCTCGGACAATTCCGCTGCGCCCGCTTCGAGCATCACAACGCCCTCGCGGCTGGCGACGACGACCAGATCGAGCGCCGGGTTCTCCGTCTGAAACGTGCGGGTCGGGTTTATCACAAACTGTTCACCGTCATAGCCCACCCGCACCGCGCCGACTGGTCCGCCGAACGGTATCCGCGATATCGTCAATGCCGCCGACGCTCCAACGATGCCCAAAACGTCCTCGCGATTCTCCTTGTCGGACGAGAGGAGCGTGTTGATCACCTGAACGTCGTTGACCATGCCCTTGGGGAATAGAGGCCGCAGCGGCCTGTCGGTCAAACGCGAAGCCAGAATCGCCGTGTCGGGCGGTCTCGACTCTCGCCGCAAAAAAGAGCCGGGAATGTTCCCGGCGGCGTAAGTCTTCTCTTCTAGATCGACGGAGAGCGGAAAGAAATCAATTCCTTCCCTCGGCTTGTCGCTCATGGTCGCGGTGCAAAGAATCACCGTATCCCCGTAGGTGACGGTGACCGCGCCGTGCGCTTGCTGTGCCCATCGACCGGTCTCCAGCTTTAGGCTAAGTCCGGCCAGGGACCTTTGTACGTCAAAAATCATGCAGGTATTTCTCCCTAGAGCGCCGGCTCTGGAAGAGCGAAGAGGGATAGGATCGAGGGCCTCGGCGTTTTCGCCCCTACTCCTCTTCTCTCCTCCATCGGAGCCCAGCGCCAAACTGTTCTGTTTTGCGATGTCGGCGCAACGTCCGACAGGCGGTTAACCAAGCGCCGCGCCGGCGGGTGTTAACCGCGAAGTTTCAGATGCCGAACGACCTCCTTGTATTTCTCCGCGTCGCGTCCGCGCAGATAACGCAACAGTGATCCCCGCCTTCCGACGAGACCCAGCAGGCCGCGGCGCGAGTGATGATCGTGTTTGTGGACCTTTAGATGTTCGGTCAGATGGGCGATGCGGGTTGTGAGAATGCCTATCTGCACCTGGGTCGAGCCCGTGTCGCCCTCGTGAGTTTGAAGCTCTTGAATTACGCGTTGTTTGTTTGGGCCGGCCAAATTAATCCTGACTACTAAAAAAGCCCGCCTGCGAGCGGGCCAGCCGAACTGATTTCCTTACCTCTTGGGAGAGTATAGCATTCAACAAGCCTATGAAACGTTCCTATTCTCGCAGCTCGTGACTATCTGATGGCGAGTCGAAGGCGCGCCAAGCGCCGAGGCCAGCGTCGGATCGCGGCGCCCGCTCCGCCCCCTCGCGCCGCGCCGCCGCGTCAGCGGACACGCCTTTCCCGACGCCAGTGGATCCTGATGACTATCGTCTTCCTCGGACTCATCCCGCTCCAGATCTTCGTGCTTCAGAATTTTTTCGACCGGCCTCCGGGAACGGCTATCGAGAACGTCGATTCTGAGTTGATCGAGGACATCGACTCGCCGCACGAGCCGTACTCCAGCATCCCACCAACGTCGGGAGCGCACGTCGCGTCCGGGGCGGCTTGGGGCGTCCACTCCGATCCGATCCCCAACGAGGTGCAGGTAGCCAATCTCCTCGACGGAGGGGTCATCGTCCAGTACAACTGCGTGGCCGGAACTGCCGAGTGCGACGAGTTGGTCAACGCACTGACCGCCGTATACGAACGGTACCCCGGGGCGAAAATCATTCTCGCCCCCGGTCCGGCCATCGCCGACGCGCGAGTCGCGCTAACGGCTCTCAACAGGCTGGAAAAGATGAAAAGCTACCGAGAGCGGCCCGTCGTCGATTTCATCGAAGGGCACCTCGACATCACCGCCGAGTAGCGCCGGCCTCTTACCGTCATCCCGCCCCTAACCGTCTTCCCCGCCTTCTACCCGTCATTCCCGCGAAAAGCCTGCCCTCGACCCGATCGGGGGCGGGAATCCATCCCCTCTCCCATCTAGGTCTAGATGTCATTCCGAGCGAAGTCGAGGAATCTAACCTCCCCGTCACCGATCCCCATCCGTCGTTCCGCACTTGACCCGGAATCCAGACCTCGAAGACCGTTCCGATTCGCGAGTACTGCCCACCCAAAATCTAGTACCCTCACTTATGGGCAAGTGGCTTGTTACCGGTCAGGAACGCGTGGCGCAAATGCTGCGCGGCGCTATCGAACGCAACCGCGTCGCGCACGCGTATCTGCTAATTGGTCACAGCGGCTGCGGTAAGACTGCCACCGCGCGCAACTTCGCCCAGGCGCTCAACTGCGAACGTGCCGCCCCACCCTGCCAGGAATGCCGCTCCTGCCTGCGCATAGCCCATGGCGAGGACTTCGACGTCCGCGAAATCGACGTCGGCGAGAAGCATCAGCAGATACATATCGACCAGGTCCGGGAGATCGAGCGCCGCGTATCGCTCAAAGCCACAAGCTCCAAATTCAAGATCACGATCATCCCGAGGGCCGAACTCTTCTCGCGGGAAGCGGCCGACGCGCTTCTCAAGATCCTGGAGGAGCCTCCACCTCGCACAATCATGATTCTTGGCGCGCGGACCATCGAGTCGGTCCCGGAAACTCTTGCGTCGAGGTGCATTCAGATTCGCATGACGGTCCCCGCCAGAAAAGCCATAGCTGAGCTGCTGCCGCAAGACGGACCTGTAGCCGAGTCTGATCGAAACTTGATACTCGACTACGCCGAAGGGCGGCCGCGCTGGGCCGTGGAAATGGCCGCCGATCCCGAATTGCTCGAGGATTTCAAACAGCGGTTGATAGCATTCAAAGAGCGGCTCGCCGGCGACGCGACATCGAGGCTGGGAGTGGCCGCCGAAATCGGTAACCAGCGAAAGGCCGCGCTAGAGGAATTGGAGCTTCTCGCTGGATATCATGGGGTAGTCGCTCGCGCCAGGGCTGCGGAGTCCGGCGGCGGTCCTGAGGTAGAACGTCGGTTCTACGAAAAGTGGGCGGCTAATCTGAACACAATTCGCGCGGGAATCAATGCCCTGAGCGCCAACACGATGGTGGCCAGCACTCTTGACGATCTGTTTCTCGACCTCGACGAAATACATGGCGCCGGTCCGGCCGCGCCCTGATATGGAGACCCCGCTCTAAATGCCGACCGTAATCGGAATCCGATTCCGCCGTGCCGGGAAGCTCTACTACTTCTCTCCCGGAGACCATGACTTCGAGATCGACGACTACGCGGTCGTCAATTCAGGCAACAGCCGCCGGCTCGCGCGCGTGGTGCTCGCCCCAACCGAGCTCGCCACCGAGGAGTTGAAGAACGACCTGAAGGAGGTCGAGCGCAAGGGTAC
>JAPOVO010000287.1 GCA_026708165.1 Chloroflexota bacterium
GCATTAAAACTAAGCCCCCATCCAGGTCGGAACCTCGCTGGCGGAGCTGAGCAGGAACTCGGGGCAATCGTCGAGAGATCGCTGCGACTCAGGATCGAAGAAACGGACCGATTCGATCTCGTCACCGAAGAAATCGATCCTCACCGGACGGTCGAGTTGTGGAGGGAAAGCGTCCACTATGCCCCCACGCACGGCGAACTCGCCGGGTGCCTCGACTAGAGGATTGCGCCGGTATCCGAGCGCGGCGAGGCGTTTGGTCAGGTCCTCCGGACGCACTATCTGTCCTGGGGCGATGGCAAGAAAGTGCCGGCGGAACTCCGCTACCGGCGTCAGCCGGCGCATGAAGGCCGTCACCGACGAGACCACGATGGGCGGCGAAGCGTCAGCCGTCGTCGATCCTGTGTTGTGCCCGGCGAGCTCCGCGAGGACCGCCGCCCGCTCCCCCAGCACGCTTTGACTTATCGACATCGGCGAGTAAGCGGGCTGGTCCGGATCGGAGAAGACTCGCACGGTGCGTCCGGTCGCCCATGACTCGATGTCCCGCGCATATTCGCGCGCACGGGCCTCGTCGGATGTCAGGACGATCAGCGGACGCTTGCTGCGGCCGGCCAGCGCCGCGATGAACACCGGCTTGAGCGCATCGCCGATTTCGATGCGCGTTGCCGGGTTCTCTGAGAGAGCGGACGCGAGCGCTTGATTGAGTGAGGTAGTCTCGGCAACTTCGGCGAGAATCCCGGAGAGATTCAACGGCGGCTCGACCTTTGGTTGAATTCGTTCATAACGATTTCGAGAGGATGGTTGAGAAGCTGGACGATGGCGGCGGCGGCATCATCAATCATCTCCTCTACGCGTGGAATTTCGGATCGGGAGAAATCATCGAGAAGGAAGTCTACGGGGGTAACGCGCTCCGGGGGCCTTCCGATGCCCATGCGGAGTCGAACGAAATCGGGGCTATTGAGCTCTTCGATTATAGATTTCACTCCCAGATGGCCGCCGGACGAGCCGCCGGACCTGATCCTGAGCAGTCCGAATTCGAGGTCCATGTCGTCGTACACGACCACGATGTCCGAAACTTCGACGCGGCCCCGGCGCGCCGCCCTCTCGACCGATTCACCGGAGGCGTTCATGAACGTCTCTGGCAGCAACACCCCCACGTTTCTCGCGTCGATACGCCCTTGCCAGAAGCGGCCCTTGAATGCTTGACGTAAGCGCGCGCCGGCCTGCTGCGCCAGGAGGCGCTCGCCGGTCATGAAACCGAGATTGTGACGAGTTCGCTCGTACTGGGGGCCGGGATTTCCCAGGAAGACCAGCAACCGCTCGATCCGGTCCGGTTCAGTTTTCGGCGGCCGCCGCGGAAGCCGCAGGCTGGCCAACAAATCCTTTATCAAGGGCGGTAGTTCCAAGAGTTCGCCACTGATCCAATGAGAGTTCCTGAGCGCGCGCGCCGGGATCTATTCCGGCTAGCTCGCACAGTTCGGCGACCTCCCTGGATGACCGCTGAAGCCCCCCGGCGAGAGAGTTTTGCACTTTCTTTCTGCGTCCGGCAAAGGCGTGGCGGGCCAGGAATATCGCCGTTTTCGTTAGAACATCCTTGCGCGGAACGTTGTTGGTTACAAGGCGCACGACAGCCGAACGCACCTTCGGCCGCGGACGAAATGACTCCGGTTCGACGGTAAACAGTAACCTGGGCTCGGCGTAGCTCTGCGCTATCACGCTCAAGAGGCTCATCGATCCCGGCTCGGCGCAGAGCCGTTCGGCGACTTCGAGTTGAAGCATGATCGTCAGCGAGGCGGGTCGAAAATCACTTTGCAGGAGGTCGATGGTCAAGGGCGTGCCCACGCTGTAGGGCAGGTTGCTTACGACGTGATAAGCCTCCCCCTCCATGAGTTCTTCTACGTGGACGCGACGCGCGTCGGCGCGGACTACACGGACGTTCGAGTATCGTGACACGGCTCGTTTGAGCCGCTGCGCCAGGGCGTACTCGATTTCGATGGCTACCAGCCTGCGGGCAACGCGCGCCAGCTCCACTGTCAACATTCCCGTGCCCGCGCCTATTTCAAGCACGGCGGCGTTGAGCGGAAGTTTGGACGCCTTAACGATTCGCCGCGCGACCGACCGGTCAATCAGCAGATTTTGCCCGCGCGCGCGCGCCGGACGGCGATAACGGACCGATTGCATAGGTGATCGTGTCACGGTTGGCGAGTTTTCGGAGTCGAATTCACGCCAGCAGAGCGCCGCCGTCCACGTAGAGGGAGGCGCCCGCGACGAATTCCCCGTCATCCGAAGCTAGAAACAGACATGCCTTGGCGACATCCTCGGGTTCGCCTATCCGGCCAAGCGGGACCTCGCTCCCATACCTATCCAGCGTCTCAGTCGAACGGACGGCTCGCACCGCCATCGGAGTACGAGTCAGACCAGGCCCCACGCTGTTGACTGCGATCTGGTGGGGCGCAAGCTCCTGAGCGATAGCTGTGGTCATGGTCCTCAAAGCGCCTTTGGACGTTACGTACGCGGCCATGTTCGACTCCGGCGCCTCGGCGGTCGACGATGTGATGTTTATCACCCGTCCTTTTATGCCCCGGTCCACCATGTGTTTGGCTGCCAGCTTCGTCAATAGAAGCGGCGCGCGCAGATTGACGGCGATCATCTGTTCCCAGTCGTCCTCGGTCGTATCGAGCAGCGACTTGCTCAGATGAATGCCGGCGTTGTTGACCAGGACGTGTATATCACCCAACTCCGAAATTGCGATCTGCCCGGCACGCTCGATTTCAGCTTCCGACGCTAAATCAGCATGTATCGACACACACTTCCCCCCCGACTGCTCGACTTGCGCGGCGAGCGACTGGAGACCTGCCTCGTCCACGTCGATAGCCGCGATGTTTGCGCCTTCCTCCGCGAACGCCACCGCAATGGCCCGGCCTATTCCCGAAGCGGATCCGGTAACGATGGCCGAGCGTCCAGCCAGTCGTTTTGACGCTTTTTCCATCACGCGGTGAGGTGGCCTCCGTCAACGTAGAGAGTCGTACCGGTAATGAAGTCGGATTCGTCCGACGCGAGAAACGCGACTGCTGCCGCAACTTCCTCCGGGAAGGCAAGCCTGCCCCAGGGAACGGTGGCTAACAGTCCGCTCATCACCTGCGGGTCACCGAGCAGGGTGCGAGTCATGTTCGTCTCGACATAGCCCGGGCCGACCGCGGTTACGTTGATCTTGTGCTCTGCAAGCTCCAGCGCCGCGGCGCGGGTGAGCATTCGAACGCCCCCCTTTGAACCGCAGTACGCAATGTTGCCGAGTCCGGCGACTTGCTCCCGTATCGACGAGATATTGACGATCTTCCCTCCGCCGGACTTGATCATCGCCCTGGCGGCAGCCTGCGTCCCAAAGAAGACGCCCTTGAGGTTGACGTCGATCAGCGCCTGCCATTCCGCCGTCACGATGTCGGGCAGCGGGTTTCGCGCGTTGATCCCGGCGTTGTTCACAATTATGTCAAGTTTCCCGCCCCATTCGACCGCGCTATCGACGAGCGAATCGATGTCCGCCTTATCCGCGACGTTCACTCGCCGAAACTCTGCTGCGCCGCCGCTCGAGCGAATGGATTGGACGGTCTCAAGTCCGCTCTCTTCGTTGATATCGGCGACGAGAACACTGGCGTCCTCCGCCGCGAATCTGAGCGCGATCGCCCGTCCGTTTCCCGATCCCGCGCCCGTTACGATCGCCGTCCTGCCGGACAACCGGCGTGGATGACTATCGAATGTCATGGCTTCGCACCTTTGGCGGATCTGAACGATGATCGCGTTCCGTCAAGGAACCCGGCGGGTATCGCCGCCACGGCACACAGGATAGCGCCCATTGGAGGAAGGTCAGTTGGCATGCCGTGCGTTCGCCTCAACACGTAAAGCGTCCGTCGTAGTACCTCCCGACGGCCCCAAGCCAGGTTCCATCTTGATTACGCGGCGGCTCAGGCATTTGACTCAGTCAGGAAGCGGGCGGCGTCGGCCGCCGCCAACGCACGATGGCTGATGCGGTTCTTGATCTCGGCGCTCAGCTCGCCGAGCGTAGCGCTGTATCCGTGAGGGATGAAGACGGGATCGTAACCAAAGCCGCCTTTTCCGCACGGGGCGGGAGCTATGGTTCCCTCCAGCGAGCGCTCCGTCTCGAACACCACTTTGCCCTGGCTAGCTACAGCGATTGCGCAAATGAATCGGGCTGAGTCCGACTTGCTTTCAGCCTTACTCATTTCTTGAAGGAGATAGGCCATCCGGCCCTTGTCGTTCGGCATGGAGCCGAACCTGCGGGAGTAGACTCCCGGACGCCCGCCGAGGCTGTCCACCGCCAGGCCGGAATCGTCACCCATCACCGGGCAGTCGGCAGCTTCCGAGAACGCGATTGCTTTGGCGCGGGCGTTTTCAAGAAAAGTCATCCCGTCCTCCGCGACTTCCAGAGAGACGCCCGCCTCGGATGGAGAGACTATGCGAACTCCCGTGCCCGCGAGAATCTGTCTGTACTCGCGAAGCTTGTTCCGGTTCGCGCTCGCCAATAGCACTCTTATCGGGTGCCGGTCCTCGGTCAAACCATCCTCCATCCGCGGAGCGGACTTGCGTATCCACCCGGCCGAAATTGGTCTTTCACCCGAGTCCGGCGCGAACGGCGTTCTCACCCACCAACGCTCGATATTGGGACTCCGAAAGTCCGGCTTTGCGGACCCGGCCGAGCATCCTCGACTGCCGCGTCAAGGGGTAATCCGATCCAAATAACACCCGTCCGGGTGCGAGCCTGTCCATTATCGAATACACGCGGTCGTCGTAAAGAAGATGCGACGCGGCGGTGTCGTAGTACCACTCCCCAGATCGCTCCGCGACCTCGGGCATCAGCTCGTAAAAGCCAAATCCCCCGCCCCAATGCGACAGTAGCAACTTGAGATCGGGCGGAGCCGACGACAGGAACTTCCAGAGCCGTCGCGTATCGGTGGAGTCCTTTCCCGCATAGTCGTGCCCAACGGGCTCGGAAATGTGAATACAGAGAAACAGGCCGGCCTCGGCGCAGGCGTTGGTGATTGTCGACATGGACCCATAGTCCTGTAGATCAAAGTCCTGGCCATCGGCATACAGTTCCCCCACTCCGCGCACGTCGGTTCCGGCCCAGCGTTCTATCTCTCTGACGGCGGCGTCTTCTAATGATGGATTTACAGAAATGAAGGGAATCAGACGGCCGCCGCACTTGAGCGCCGCTTCCATCGCGTAGTCGTTACCGGCGGCGCACGCTTCGTCGCTCTTCCAACCGAACGACATCACCACGGATTTGTCGATTCCGGCGCTGTCCATGGACCTGAGAAGGTCGTCCGCCGTCGCCATCTTTGCGCCCGATCCGTACAGGAGCCGGAACCACGGCTCCGACCGGGCGTGGAGTTCGCGATCCTCTATCACGTCGGGAGAGAAGACGTGCGTGTGGCAATCTATTATCAACGTTACGGGTTCCGATGGATTTTCAAACTTACATCCGAGATTAGCGCGGCCGGCAGCCGGAATGCATGATTCCCCGGGCGAAGCTGGACAGCTAACCGCCGACTACCAGCGTCTGGCTGAGTTGTCGACTCCCGATGGCCCTGTACAACTTCCTGCCTATGTTCACGTCCCGTTTTGCAGCAGGCACTGCTGGTATTGCGACTTCAACGTATACGAACGCATGGGGCGTCTCATCGAGCCGTATTGTCGGGCGCTCATCCGCGAGATAGAAGACACGGCGAAGGTCCTGGACGGGCGCGTGCGAGTCGGGTGCGTTTACGTCGGAGGCGGAACTCCGTCGCTTATAGGTGCAAAACTGCTGGCAGAGATACTCGATGCCCTATCCGTTCACTTCGGATTCGAGCGAGGTTCAGAGGCCACCGTCGAGGCCAACCCGTCGAATACCACGTCGAGCTCGCTTTCGGCGCTGGTCGAAGCCGGATATAACCGCCTGAGCGTGGGAGCGCAGTCGCTTTCAGACGGGCGGCTGGCTGAGCTGGACCGGCTACACACCGCGACCGAAGCCCTTGAAGCCTTGGACCGTGCCAAGGCCGCCGGCTTCCGGTCCGTCAGCGCCGATCTGCTGTACGGTGTTCCGGGTCAGACGGTGCGCGAATTCGAGAATGGTCTAAAGAACGTCGTCGACCGGGACGTAGACCACGTTTCCGCCTATGCGCTCACGCTCCATGGCGAGCGGGCCGTGCAGGCCGGTCGCCGTCTCGGCGGACCTGCTTCCGACGACGCGATGGCGGAGTTCTACGGTGCCGCGGCTGAGCTTTTGCGCGGCGCGGGATTCGAGCACTACGAAGTCTCCAACTGGTCGCGCCCCGGGCACCGCTGTGAATACAACGGGTCGATCTGGCGCGGAAGCGAGTATCTCGCCTTCGGCTGCGGCGCGCACGGCTACCTGGCGGGCCGCAGGTATTCGCTCGTCCGCGAGCCGCAAGCCTATATCGACGCCATCCTCGAAGGACGGTCGACGGTGCAAAGCCGGGAAACCCTCACCCAATCAGACCGGCTTGTCGAGTCGATTGTGTTTCCATTGAGGACGCGGGACGGGATCGAACTGCGGGCGTTAACCCACGCCTTCCAATTCGACTTGATTAACGAAAGACGTGAGGAAATTGATCGCCTCATCGCTAACAAGCTCGCCGAACTCGACGGCGGCAGGCTGCGGCTGACTGAACGCGGGATGATCCTCGCCGACGCCGTAGCCCTCAGACTCATACCGGACAACGCTGGCGAGCGTGGCTGTGAGTGAGGAGAGACGAGACCGTATACTGCGGCCATGAGACTCTTCGCGGCTATCAACCTGCCGGAGAAAATGATCGACGGCTTGCGCCGCGAACAGGCGAAGCTGGCGAAGTTCGGGGACCGCCTGAGATTGGTCGACCCCTCCGGCTTGCACATGACCCTTTGTTTTGTGGGCGAGGTGCAGGCGCAGGAGGTCGAGGTCATCGAGCATGGAATGCGTGGTGCTCTGGCCGGACAGTCTCCATTCATGCTCGGCTTGGGCGAGGGGGGCAGCTTTCCGAGACCGGACAACGCCAGAGTGGTGTGGGTTGGCGTGGACGGTGAGCTTAGGCGGCTCGAGACCATTCAAAAGCTGATCGCCGACGAGATGAGCTCCTTGGGATACCGAATCGACCGCAGGCCGTTCAGCCCTCATGTGACCCTGGCCCGAGTCTCACGCAACGCTTCCAGCGAGGACCGTCGGTCTATAGCCGAGTCAACGGTTGAACTGACGGGATACAGGATGGGTTCGTTCGAGGTGCGTTCAGTTGACCTGATGGAGAGCATAATCAGCCGGCACGGCGCCACGTACTCCACCATCGCGCATATCTCGCTCATTTCTCCCGACTAGCCTTCACACCGGCCAGTCGTAGACTGCTACGAGACTCCTTACCGGTCCGCAACGCCGTTCCGCCATACGGAGCGACCGCCCGTTGGCCGTGTCGATTTCCATCGTGATGGGAAACGCGCCAACTTGGCGCAAATGCTCCACTGCGCACCCTGTGGCCGCGGCGGCCAGCCTGCTTCGGCGAACTCGCGGCACTAGTCCCGCGAATCCCAGCCGCGCTCCGCCTTCGGGGTTGGCGTTTGTAAAAAAGAGGGCTATCGGAACGTCCTCGTCGAGTACGGCGAACCCCTGGTAGCTCTCGACTCCCTCGATAGGCGCGTTACGCCATAACGACTTGGCCAGCCTGTTTATGTCAAGTTGACTTTGCAGCCCCAAACTCTCCGAAGACATGACCTCTTTGAAGAGACCCATGAATCGCCCGCGGCCAAGCTCGGATACCGGAATCAGTTTCAGGTTGTGTTTAACCGATCTGATCAGGGGCGGCTTGTCGCAAACGAAAAGTGACCGAAGATTGGCCGGAGCTGCTGCACCGCCTTGGACGTGATCGATCCAACCGGCAGGCATCCGCAGCCTGAGTCGGCTCGCTCCGGCGCAAAGCGGAGCCGGCTGGAGGCGGACCAGTATTCCCTCAACGAGCCCCGCGCCCGCCCCCGGAGTTACAGACCGATCGATCGATGTCAGATCGACTTCCACGGTATCTTGGAGCCGCCACGCTATGGCGAAATGGCGCTGCCCGTCTATCGAGAGTTCGAGCTCCGCGTAGCGCGCTCCCGACCGATCATCCCAGCTCCGGACGAATCGGAGCGCTAGTCCGTCTGCTCGCCCCACCCTCCACCGCCGGGAGTGCTGATGGAAATAACGTCTCCCGGCTCCACTGAAACCGTTCCCTTGCTCGGCAACGGGCGCCAGCGACCGTTCGTCTTCAGTCGATTACGCCCGAGTCGACCGGGCCCGCCTCCAGCGAGGCCGTAGGGGTGACGGTTCCGGCGCTCCGAAAGCAGAGTCACTTGCGCCGGAGCCAGCAGCTTGATGTTGCGCTCCACCCCCTGCCCGCCTCGGTGCGCACCGGCGCCGCCCGACGCGCGCCGAAGCTGATAACGCTCGATCATCACCGGCATTACGAACTCCATCGCCTCCACGGGCGTGTTCCATGTGTTGGTCATTGCCACCTGGATTCCCGAAGCGCCGGGGTGATTTGGGCCGGCTCCACTTCCGCCGCCGATCGTTTCGTAGTACGCAAAGGGTTTGTCGCGGAACGGATCGTACCCGCCGAGGGTCACGTTGTTCATCGTCCCCTGACTCGCCGCCGGAACAAGCTCGGGAATTGCGTGGGCCAGCGCCCCCCAGACGACGTCTACGACTCGCTGGGAAGTCTCGACGTTGCCCCCGGCGACCGCATGTGGCGGGCGCGGATTCAGCACTGAGCGCTCCGGGATGCGGACGTCAACGGGCTCGAACGTACCGGCGTTGCCGGGCACGTCGTCGCCTATCAGGCATCGAATCACGTAGTAGACTGCCGACTGCGTAACCGCCGCCGGGGCGTTCACCGATCCCTGCACGGCGGGATCTGTCCCGTCAAAGTCGACGGTGAGGTGACCGCGATCGGCGGTTATCTTGACCTTGATCCGCACGGGTCGCGAGTCGATTCCGTCGTCGTCGAGGTAGTCCTC
>JAPOVO010000340.1 GCA_026708165.1 Chloroflexota bacterium
TTCCCTTTCGAGGAGTCCGAGCAGGACAATATCTTCGACAACGCCGCCTTCGGCTACTGGAAGGTAACCGTCGAGCGGCCCCTGCGCATCGAGGGCGCCGATCCGAACCGGGTCTACAAGGCGGCCGAGATCAAGGAGCTGAAGGAGACTGGCGAGCGGAGTGAGAGGGCGCCGGCGATCGTCCGGAAGATCCACCAGCGGGGCACGGAGGCCGAGCCGCTGCGCGGCCTGTTCGCGACCACCGTCGACGGCCGGGCGGCCGTTGTGGAGTACGAGCCGGACACCGACCTGCGCGACACCGAGCAGATCCCGCTGCAGGAGGGCGGCGGCATCGAGGCGTTCCTGCAGCGCGAGGTGCTGCCGTACGCGGCTGACGCGTGGTACCAGGCCGACAGCGTGAAGACCGGTTACGAGATCAGCTTTACGCGGTACTTCTACAAGCCGAAGCCGATGCGGACGCTGGCGGAGATCCGCGCTGATATTCTGGCGCTGGAGCAGGAGACGGAAGGGTTGCTCAGCGAGATCATCGGCGAGGTGAAGGCATGATCGACCAGCTTAGTAAGCCCTATGCCCAGTACAAGGACACTGGCGTGCCATGGCTAGAAAGGGTCCCAGCACATTGGCAAGTACGGCGATTGAAGACACTCTGCACGCGTTCGGCGCTCTATGGGGCTAACGTGGCAGCTACGTCGTACGCGACAGCAGGCGTTCGTTTTCTTCGAACAACGGACATCAACGAGGATGGGCAGCTCAGTGGTGACGGAGTGTTTGTTCCCAAAGAATTAGTTCAGGACTACCTGCTAACAGACGGCGACATACTCATCTCTCGAAGCGGGACTATAGGTCGCTCATTTTTGTATTCTCGCCAGGTACATGGCCGTTGCGCCTATGCTGGATACTTGGTGCGTTTTGTGCCAGCTACAGTTGTTTCGCCGAAGTACGTCTTCTTGTTCACTAAGACCCATGCGTTTGCTGGATTCCTGCGGGTGATGGCAATCTCATCAACCATCGAAAACGTAAATGGTGAGAAGTACGCCAATGCTGCCCTGCCATTGCCGCCGCCTTCCGAACAAGCCGCCATCATCCGCTTCCTCGACCACGCCGACCGGCGTATCCGGTGCTACATCCGCGCCAGAGAGAAGCTGATCGCGCTACTGGAGGAACAAAGACGGGCTCTCGTTCACGAAACAGTGACCCGCGGCGTGGAAACGGCGACGAAGCTAAAGGCGACGGGAGATCCCTGGTTCCCGGAGGTGCCGACGCATTGGGACGTGATGCCGATGCGACGGGTGATTGCGAGTTCGTTGGATGGCCCGCACCACTCTCCCGAGTACCTGGATCAAGGAATCCCCTTCTTGTCTGCAAGAAACATCAGGGTTGACCGCTGGAGCCTGGAGGACGTCAAGTTCATCTCGCGGACCAATTACGAGATTTTCTGCCAGCGGGTGAAGCCTGTAGTCGGAGACGTGCTCTACACCAAGGGCGGAACCACTGGGATCGCTCGCGCTGTGGACCTGGACTACCCGTTTTAGGTCTGGGTTCACGTTGCAGTTTTGAAGCTGAGGAAGGAGCGGATTCTCCCCAGATTCCTCGCCGCGGCGCTGAACTCGCAGCGGTGCTATGAGCAATCGCAACTACTCACACGCGGAGCCACGAACCAGGACCTCGGGCTTGGGCGTATGAAGGAGATCGTGCTTCCGGTGCCTCCATTGGCGGAACAGTCCCGAATCATCGAACAGATAGGTGTGCTTGAGGACCGAAGCGGTCGCGGTATTGAGGCTGGTGTACGCGAGATTGATCTGTTGCGGGAATACCGAACTCGCCTCATCGCCGATGTTGTCACCGGGAGAGTCGACGTTCGGGAGGCAGCGGACGGGTTGCCGGAGATCGATTCCGTCACCAACAGCGATACTCTCGATGCCGGGAACCCGAGGGACAACGTGTCAGATTCTCAGAGTGTTCTCGAACGTCTGCTGGGCGATGACCACAAAGGCCCACAGGAGCAGGAGGCCCGAGCGTGAGCGCCGGCGAGCAGAAGTCGTTGCGGGCGCCGTCCCGAGTGGGAACGGAGGATCGGGCGAGGTTCCGGTCGGAGATGAGCTGAGACCATGGCGGCGCCCGCGGCTCCCAAGATCTACCACATCGTGCACGTCGACCGGTTGCCATCGATCGTCGCCGACGGCCATCTCTGGTCCGATGCGGAGGTCGTTCGTCGTGCTCAAATCGACGGCGACCTGGGCACGACGATCGGGATGAGTAGCCTCAAGGAGCAGCGACTGACCGTGCGCCAACTCAGGAGCCACCCCGGCCTATATGTAGGTCAATGTGTTCCATTCTATTTCTGCCCACGCTCAGTCATGCTCTTCATGATTTGGAAGGCTAACGATGCAAGACTGGCGTACCGAGGTGGTCAGGGCCCTATCGTTCACCTGGAGGCCGGTCTTCATGAGAGTGTTACATGGGCGGAACAGAATGGGCGACGGTGGGCGTTTACGTTGTCGAACGCAGGCAGTGCGTACTTTGAGGATCGGTCAGATCTCGCACACTTGGATGAGTTGGATTGGGACTCGATTGCCGCTCGTTACTGGCAGGACTGCAAAGAGGCTAAGGCGGCGGAGTTTCTCGTTGAGGATTCCTTTCCGTGGCAGCTTGTGAGCCGGATCGGTGTCGAATCACGCCGGGTTTTCGGTCGAGTGAGGGCAGCCTTGGAAGGGGCAGAGCATCGACCGAGTCTAGAAATGCGGGCGGACTGGTACTACGGAAGGTAGGTGAGGGAGAAATGGTGAAGTTCAAGACGGGCAACATCCTCGCCGAAGACGCCGACGCCCTAGTGAACACAGTGAACTGTGTCGGAGTCATGGGACGGGGCATTGCGCTCCAGTTCAAGAATGCGTTTCCCGAGAACTTCAAGGCTTACGCAGCGGCCTGCAAGCGCCAGGAAGTGCAGCCGGGACGCATGTTTGTATTCGAAACCAGGAATCTGACGAACCCGCGCTACATTATCAACTTCCCTACGAAGCGCCACTGGCGAGGTCGGAGCCGGATGGAGGATATCGATGCCGGGCTGAAGGCCCTTCAGGCTGTGATCCGCGACAAGAAGATCCGCTCTCTCGCGCTTCCACCGCTCGGAAGCGGTTTGGGAGGACTCAATTGGCACGTGGTGCGTCCTCGAATTGAAGCAGCGCTACGGGAGTTTAGGAACCTGCGTGTAGTGGTCTTTGAACCGAGGAGTGCGCCGGAAGCCGGTCGCGTGGCGAAACAGACAGTGGCCCCGGGAATGACGCCTGGCCGCGCCTCGCTCGTTGGGTTGATGGACCGGTACCTGGGCGCACTTCTGGATCCGTTCGTCACATTGCTCGAATTGCACAAGCTCATGTACTTCATGAAGGTCGGCGGAGAACCGTCCTTGGAGAGACTCCGAGTGGTCAAGGGGCCGTACGGACCCTATGCGGAGAACCTGACCCACGTGCTTCGGGAAATGGAAGGCTATTTCATCTCCGGCTATCGAGACGGTGGTGACGCACCGGACAAGGAAGTGGGGCTGGTGCCGGGCGCGGTGAGTGACCGGAGCCGGTTTCTCGGTGAGCACGCCGACCCGAACGCCAGGTTTGATCGGGTGGCCGACCTCGTGTTCGGTTTCGAGTCGTCGTTCGGCCTGGAGCTTCTGGCAACTGTGCATTGGGTAATCACACGTGAATCACCTGGGAACCTGGACGAGGCGATCTCGTGCGTTTACGGCTGGAACTCCCGGAAGAAGCGGTTCTCGGCTAGGCAGATCAAAGTAGCCGCCGACGTCCTCAAGACCAAGGGCTGGATCGAGCCTGCGGCTCTGCAGACGCCGTAAATGAACACCGACGTTTCCGAGCGCGGTCTGGAACGCCTCATCTGCACGGCGCTGGCCGGCCATCCCTGCGATCCGCCGAAGGAGGGCCGGGCAGCGGAGGCCTCCGTCGGTTACGGCGGCGTCGGCTGGAGCTGTGCGAGCGCCAACGACTACGACCGCGAGTTCTGCGTCGATCGAGTCCAGCTCGGCGCGTTCCTGCTCGCCACTCAGCCGGAGGCCGCTGAATCGCTCGCACTGAACGAAGACGGCCCCACGCGGCGCAAGTTCCTGGCCCGCTTGCAGGGCGAAATCTCCAAGCGCGGCACCATCGACGTGTTGCGCCACGGCGTCAGGCACGGCGCGCACCACCTGGACCTGTTCTACGGCACCCCTTCGGAGGGGAACCCGCAGGCGCAGGAGCGTTTCGCGGAGAACCGTTTCACCGTCGTTCGGCAGCTTCGCTACAGCGGCGACGATACGCAGCGGGCGCTCGACATCGGCCTGTTCATCAACGGCCTGCCGCTCTTCACCTTCGAGTTGAAGAACAACCTGACGAAGCGGACGGCCGCCGATGCGGAAGAGCAGTACAAGAAGGACCGCAACCCGCGCGAGAAGCTCTTCGAGCTGGGCCGCTGCGTGGCGCACTTGGCCGTGGACGAGGTCGAGGTGCGCTTCTGCACGCACCTCACGGGGAAGGCGTCCTGGTTCCTGCCGTTCAACCGGGGCTGGAACGACGGCGGCGGCAATCCGCCCAACCCGAGCGGCATCAAGACCGACTACCTGTGGCGCGAGGTGTTGACCCGGGAGAGCCTGACCAACATCCTCGAGAACTACGCCCAGGTGGTTGCGTCGAAGGACGAGAAGACCGCCAAGCAGACGCGGACGCAGGTCTGGCCCCGCTACCACCAGCTCGACGTCGTGCGCCGGCTGCTGGACGACGCCGCGGCGCACGGGGCTGGCCGGCGCTACCTGATCCAGCACTCGGCGGGTAGCGGCAAGAGCAACTCCATGGCGTGGCTGGCCCACCAACTCATCGGCCTCGTGAAGGACGACGGCCCGGTCTTCGATTCGATCATCGTCGTCACCGACCGGATCATCCTCGACCGGCAGATCGCGGACACCATCCGGCAGTACGCTCAGGTCCGTGCAACGGTAGGGCGCGCGGAGCGCTCGGGCGATCTGCGAGGGTTCATCGAGGCGGGGAAGAAGATCATCATCTCGACCGTCCAGAAGTTCCCGTTCATTCTCGACGAGATCGGCAACGAGCAGCGCAGCCGGCGCTTCGCCATCATCATCGACGAGGCCCACTCCAGCCAGGGCGGCCGCACGTCGGCGTCCATATCGGTCGCTCTCGGGGAGGCCGGCGAGGAGGACGAGGACGAGACCTTCGAAGACCAGATCAATCGCGTGAAGGAGTCGCGCAAGCTGCTCCCGAACGCCAGCTACTTTGCATTCACCGCCACCCCGAAGAACAGGACGCTGGAGATCTTCGGTGCGCCCGACCCGCAGCCCGACGGCGCGGTCCGGCATCTCGCGTTCCACAGCTACACGATGAAGCAGGCCATCCAGGAGCGCTTCATCCTGGACGTGCTGGCCCACTACACGCCGGTGGCGAGCTACTACCGGCTCGCCAAGACCGTGGAGGACGACCCGGAGTTCGACGTCAGGAAGGCGCAGAAGAAGCTGCGGCGCTTCGTCGAGGGCCACGACCACGCGATCCGCCTGAAGGCCGAGATCATGGTCGACCACTTCCACGAGCAGGTGCTCGCGAAGAACAAGATCGGCGGCGCGGCGCGGGCGATGGTCGTCACCAACGGCATCGAGCGCGCGATCCAGTACTTCCACGCGATTCGCGACTGTCTGAAGGAGCGCAAGAGCCCGTACCGGACCGTCGTGGCCTTCTCCGGCGAGCCCGAGTTCGGCGGCCATAAGGTGACCGAGGCGTCGCTGAACGGCTTCCCGTCCGGTCAGATCGCCCGGAAGATTCGGGAGGATCCGTACCGCTTCCTCGTCTGCGCCGACAAGTTCCAGACCGGCTACGACGAACCGCTGCTGCACACGATGTACGTCGACAAGACGCTGTCCGGCATCAAGGCGGTGCAGACACTGTCGCGCCTCAACCGGGCGCGTCCGAAGAAGCACGACGTTTTCGTCCTCGACTTCCTGAACGACGCCGACACCATCCGCAACGCCTTCGCCGACTCCTATCGCGCGACGATCCTGGCTGACGAAACCGACCCCGACAAGCTGCACGACCTGCAGGCGGACCTCGACGCCGCGCAGGTCTATTCACCCGACCAAGTCGACGATCTCGTCGAGCGGTACCTGGGCGGGGCCGAGCGCGACGAGCTCGATCCGATCCTCGACGCTTCCGTGGCGGTCTACGTGCGCGAGCTGGACGAGGACGCGCAGGTCGACTTCAAGGGCAAGGCCAGGGCGTTCGTGCGGACCTACGGTTTCCTGTCCTGCGTCCTGCCCTACACGAACGCCGAGTGGGAGAAGCGCTCGATCTTCCTGAACTTCCTGATCTCGAAGCTCCCGGCGCCCGACGACGAGGACCTGTCCAAGGGAATCCTCGACGCCATCGACATGGACAGCTACCGCGTCGAGAGGCGGGCGGTGCAGAAGATCCTGCTGCCGGACGAGGACGCCGAGATCGACCCCGTGCCGACCAGCGGCGGGGGACAGCGCCCCGAACCGGAGCTGGACCGCCTCTCGAACATCCTGCAGGCGTTCAACGACCTGTTCGGCGCCATCACCTGGGAGGATCGCGACCGCGTGGGGGAGCTCATCACAAAGACCATCCCAGCCCGAGTCGCCGCTGACTCCGCCTTCAGGAACGCCCGGCAGAACGCCGACGACGCCAACGCCCGCATCGAGCACGACAAGGTGCTGGCCCGCATCGTGACCGGCATGGTCAAGGACGACGCGGAGCTGTTCAAGCAGTTCATGGACAACGAGAGCTTCAAGCGGTGGATGACCGACCGGGTGTTTGAGCTGGCCTGCCAGTCGACGAGCGAGATGTAGGATGAACTAATGTCGATAAGCTCGATTAGATTTCGAAATTTCAAGGCACTTCGGAACTACTCCTTTTCCCTGCAGCGCATGAATGTGCTCGTCGGGCCCAATAACAGCGGGAAATCTACCGTTCTCAGTGCCTTTCGTGTTCTTGAGCAGGCGCTGCGGAGGGCACGCGCTCGCAGTGCCTCGTATTTGCAAATCCACACGGGTAAGTATGTGCATGGACACAGAATACCCGAGAACACCATACCCATCTCACTTGAGAATGTCCATTCAGACTACACGGAGTCGGACAGCAGTATTGAAGTTCGCTACTCACGTGGCAACAAGATCCATCTGCTCTTCCCCGCCGATGGTGGTGTAACCATGTATTGGGAAACGACAGGCAAACGGGCAAGTACGCCCGGCGCTTTCAAGAAGGCGTTTCCTGATGTAGTTCAGACCATTCCGGTCCTCGGTCCAGTGGAGCAGCGCGAGCCGATTGTCGCTGACGAAACGGTAAGGCGGGCCGCTGGCACTCCTGTGGCAAGCCGCCATTTTCGGAACTACTGGAGGAAGAACCCGGACGGATTCGGGAGATTCCAGCAGCTGGTGGCGCGTACCTGGCCCGGAATGTCGATTCGGGAACCCGAGAGACCGGATGTCTTGGATGATCGCTTGACGATGTTCGTTTCGGAAAACCGAATCGACAGGGAGCTCTACTGGTCGGGATTGGGGTTTCAAATCTGGTGTCAGCTACTTACACATATTTCACGATGTAGTGAATCGGATGTACTCGTCGTTGACGAGCCGGAGGTCTATTTGCATCCTGAGGTGCAGCGGCAACTGCTGGGAATTTTGAGGGAGGTCCGCCCTGATATTGTGTTGGCGACTCATTCGGTAGAGATCCTGGGTGAGGCGGATCCTAGTGAGATTCTGCTGGTGGACAAATCGAGGCAATCGGCGAGTCGCCTTCGAGATGTCGAGGGTGTCCAACAAGCGCTCGACAATATTGGTTCAATTCAGAACCTAACATTGACAGAGTTGGCCCGGAACAGACGGATGGTCTTCGTCGAGGGATTGTACGACTACAAGATTGTCAGGCGATTCGCCAAGATTCTCGGTCTCGCGGAGCTGGCCGCCGGTAGTGGGATGACCGCACTTGAGTCGGGCGGCTTCGATTCATGGGCGAGAATTCAAGCGCTCGCATGGGGATTCAGGAACACCTTCAAGGCAGAGCTCGGCATTGCGGCCATTTTTGATCGGGACTATCGGTGCGAAGAAGAATTGACGGTGTTGAAAGAACGACTGGAAGGGGAGATCAGCTTTGCCCACTTCCATGATCGTAAGGAGATCGAGAATTACCTCTTGTCCCGGGAAATTCTGGAGCGAGCGGTACAGAGGGCGATTGAGGAGCGGGCGCGGCGGACCGGAGAACAGTTGGAGGTATGTTTGGACATAGACGATACGTTGGAGTCGATTACCGAAGAACTTGAGTCGGAGTGCAGCGGTCAGTACATAGGCAAGTACTGCGCTTACTTCAAATCGACGGGCAAGGACCAGGCGACGCTCGCTACAGAGGCGGTTAGGAGATTCAACAGCAAGTGGAGTAGTATGGAATCGAGACTGACAATCGTACCGGGCAAGAGGGTGCTTCGAGCCGTGCGGGACCGGTTGAGAGAAAGCCATGGGATAACGTTGACGGATTGGAAGATAGTGGACTGCTATCGAAGGGAAGAGATCCCAGAGGACTTGGTGAGGCTAATCCGGCAACTGGACGAGTTTCGGAGCGATGGGCGGAAGGATGGGGTCGCACGAGCGGAAGGAGATGCGTCGGCGAAGTAGACGGTGAGGCTGAGGTGGGACGGAGAGGCTGGATTAGTACGTGAGACGGCCTGAGTCGTGTCCGCGGCGAGGCGCGATTCTGTTGCTCGGCGGCCTGGGAGTCTACGCCGCGGGACATTCGCGGAGTGCCGGCGGCGCGCGTCGCGACGCACGGTGTCAGTGCGTACGCCGCCGGTCGTCGAGCAGGTGATCTCGGCCAACCGGCGAAGCGAACCGAAGACAGGCTGTATGCGGCCGCAAGCGTCGCGATTCGCGGCCGATTCTCCGGCGTCGGAAGCCGGAATCGCACCCGCTACGCCGCCATCAGCACGTGCGGACGCTTTGCGTTCACCGCTAGCAGCCCGTGGAAAAAGTCGGGCCTGGGCTCGACGGATCGAGGCACCTTCTCTACA
>JAPOVO010000313.1 GCA_026708165.1 Chloroflexota bacterium
CCAATCGGTAACCTGCCGGCTTGGCCGGGCGTTTGCGCTTAGAGATGTTTCCCTGGACGTCTTTCGGGGCGAGCGGCTGGCGCTGCTGGGGCCTAACGGATCGGGGAAAACCACCCTTCTCAAAGTACTAGCCGGACTGCTTGCGCCGACGGCCGGCAAAGTCGCCGTGTGTGGACTGGATACCGGGCGAGGCCAGGTCGCGTTTCGCAGGGATATCGGATACGCAGGGCATCGTCCCCACCATTACCCGGACTTGACCGTGAGGGAAAACCTGACGATGGTTTCGAGGTTTTTCCTGGTCGACAACCATGCTTCTCGAATGGATCGACTGACGCGCGATCTGGGGATCGAGTCTCACCTGGACTTGCGGGCGGGAGCGCTATCCCGCGGACAACAGCAGCGGCTCGCCCTGGCGATTGCCTTACTGCCCGAGCCCCGGTTGCTCCTGCTGGACGAGCCGGAAGCGGCGCTGGACGCGGCGACGCGGAGCAGACTTGGATGGATTTTCGAGGCACACGCTCGCGATTCGGGAATCATATTCGCCACTCACGACCTGGCGAGCGCGTCGGAGCTGGCCCAGCGCGCCCTGGTATTACGTCGGGGAGGCCTGGTGGGAGAGCTGGCGCTTCAAGCGGGCGGCACGGATAATTTGCGCGAGAGGGTCGCCGAAGCGCTTTGCGCTCCGCGAGCCGTACGTTACGGGACGGTCAGCAGAGCCGTGACTCAATCTGGTCGACAGATTGCGAATGCGGGGATTCGAGCCGCGGGGCGGGTGGGAACCATCAATCAGATGATTGCCCTGATTGGTAAGGACGTGCGGCTGGAATGGAGGACGCGCGAGATCGTTCCCGCTCTGGCGGTTCTGAGTCTACTCATGGTCATCGCCTTCAGCCTAGCGTTCGTCGCTCCGGCCGAAGACGTTCCTGCGGTGGCGGCAGGCGTCCTGTGGGCCAGCCTGATATTCGCGACGCTGGCCGGCGGTCTAAGGAGCTTCTCCGCAGAGCGCGACCAGGGGACTATCGAAGCAATAGTGCTCGCGCCGGTTCTGCGCTCCGCGATTTATCTGGCAAAAGCAGCCGTGAACTTCGCCTTTCTGACGGTGGTCGGATTGCTGACACTCGTGAGTGTCGCGATCTTGTTCGACGTCAAGCTGATCAGGTGGGAGATGCTAGGACTGCTTGCATTAGGCGCCGGCTCACTATCGTCGGTGGGTTCGCTCTACGGAGCAGTGACAGCCAACGTTCGCGCCCGAGAGCTGCTTATCCCGGTGCTGCTGCTGCCGGTCGCATTGCCGATTTTGATTGCGGGAGTCGCGGCCACGCTGTCGGTTTTGGACGTGACGAGCAATGCGTCACAATTCCCTTGGATAGGGCTCCTCGCTGGATTCCTCGCCATAATGGCGAGCTTGGGGGCGATTCTTTTTGATCACGTGCTGGGCGACTAACCATTTGTCAGGGGGACCGGTTGCCGATGAACGGTAGCGTCGAAGCTGGTAGACCCGGTCTCTTGCGCGGGGCGGGTGCCGGCACGTTGGTCATCTGGGCTACCACCGCCGTCGTGATGGCGGCGGCACTCTACATGATGTTCCTGTATGCGCCGACGGAGGCCGTCCAGGGCGATCTACAGCGACTGTTCTACGTGCACATGTCGACGGCGCTCATCGGATACGTCGGCTTCTTCGTCACTTTTCTGGCCGGGGCGATCTACCTGGCGAGGGGTTCGGTCAGTTGGGACCGGCTGGCGAGGGCTTCGGCCATTATCGGAGTCGTGTTCATCACTATCGTCCTGATAACCGGCTGTCTTTGGGGAACCAAAGTCTGGGGCGCGTGCTGGACGTGGGACCCGCGGCTGACGACGACGCTGATTCTGTGGTTCATCTACGTCGGCTACCTGATGCTGCGAGGGTACGTCGACGACCCGCAGGCCAGGATGCGGCTGGCGGCGATAGTCGGGATAGTCGGGTTCGTGGTGGTGCCCATCAACTACATGTCGGTCTATTGGTGGCGAAGCTTGCATCCTCAGGCGACCGTGCTGCGTCCGGAGGGGCCGGGGCTCTCGTCGGAGATGCTTGTGACGCTGCTGGTGACGATGGCGGCGTTTTTACTGCTCTACGTCGTATTGCTGCGACTTCAGTTGAAGCTGGAGAGCCTTATCGACGAACTTGAGGACTTGCGGTTCCGGAGATTGCTCCAGGAGACTGATGGATGAGTGACAATTCGACGTTTCTGCTGTTCCTGTTCCTGGGTTTTGCGGTGGCATGGCTGGGGATAATGGCGTACGTGATGTACGTGGGCGCGCGGCTCAGAGCGGTGGAGCGGGACCTGGAGTCGTTGCGCACTCCAGCGGCGGATGCGCCGGAGCGGGCTTCGGGTTCGGGTACGAACCAGGACTAGACTTTTAGGGTCTACGGAATGCGGAGATCATGCTCGACCTTGCCGATATAGGGCGAATCGCCGTGGCGCTCGCGCTCGGCCTGGCAGTTTATGCGCTCGGCGGGTCGCTGGTCGCGCTTCGGTTCAACGCACCGCAAATGGCCCTGAGTGCGCGGAACGCCACCGGAGCCGCGGCGCTGGCCGCGACCATTGCCATCGCGGCCCTCGCAGTGGCGTTCATGACCCGAGACTTCTCAATACGGTTCGTGGCTGAGAACTCCAGCCGAGCCATGCCCGCCGGACTTACCCTGTCCGCCGTCTGGGGCGGACAGGCCGGATCGCTTCTGTACTGGTCGTGGATTCTCGCGATTCTCTCCGCCGCTGCGACCTTTCGAGTGTGGGCGAGCGGCCTAGAGCATCGCGTCTGGGTAATGGCGACGCTGATGATGGTGCTGAGCGTATTTCTGGGGCTGGTCGCGTTTGCGACCTCGCCGTTCGAGGAGCTGCCCGCGGCGCTGCCGGACGGCCGGGGGCTGAATCCGCTCCTGTGGGACAGCGGGATGCAAATCCATCCGCCGCTATTGCTTGCGGGATACGTGAGCTTTACGGTGCCGTTCGCCTTCGCCATAGGGGCGCTGGCGACGGGACGGGTAGGACGCGAATGGATCAGGGCGGTCAGAGGCTGGATGCTGCTGGCCTGGGCGCTCCAGAGCGCGGGACTCTTGTTCGGCGCGTGGTGGGCATATCGAGTGCTTGGATGGGGGGGCTATTGGGGATGGGACCCTGTCGAAAACGTGGCGCTGATTCCCTGGCTAGTTTCGACGGCCTATCTGCACTCCGCGATAGTGCAGGAACGTCGTGGAATGCTAAAGCTCTGGAACGTCTCGCTTGCCATTGCGGCGTTCATCCTGGCGATTCTGGGTACGTTCGTCGTCCGAAGCGGAATCCTCACCTCGGTCCACTCATTTGCCAAGTCGGACATTGGTCCCGTGCTTTTCACTTTTCTTGGAATCGTTCTATTGGGATCGATTGTCTTGATCATCTATCGGTTGCCGCTGCTTCGGGCCGATCGGCAATTTGAAGCGGCGACCTCGAGAGAAGCGGGGTTTCTCTTTAACAACCTGCTGCTGGCGACGGTGGCAGCGGCGACGTTCTGGGGGACGATGTTTCCGCTGATATCGGAGATCTTTCGAGGTGCGAAGATGGCGGTCGGCGCACCGTTTTACGATCAGGTCAACGGCCCGCTGATCCTGGGCCTGGTAGTTCTAGCCGGAGTTGGGCCACTTCTTGCGTGGCGCAGCGGCGCGTCGGGGAGGGTACTGAGGCGGTTTATATGGCCGCTGGCAACCGCCGTACTTGTGAGCGTGCTGCTGGTCGCGCTCGGAATGCGAACCGGGCTCGCCGTTCTAGCCTTTTCTGTCTGCGGGTTCACGGCAGCTTCCATTTTGTATGAGTTCGGTCGGGCAATCCTCGGCTACCGGCGAAGCCGGCAAGCCACGCTTTGGACCGCCACACGTAGGGCATTGCTCTTGAACCGGCGCACGCATGGAGGATACGTAGTGCATATGGGCATCGTATTGATCGCGGTCGGCGTGATCGGTTCGACGTTTTTCTCCGTCGAGAAGGCCGTGTCTTTGGCTCCGGGAGAGTCTGCCGTCGTAGGGGGCTATGAGATTTCGTTCGAGCGGCTGGTCTTCAGCGGTTCGCGGGACCTCGAGACGGTCGATGCAATCGTGCACACGTCGAGGAACGGATCGACCGAATCGACGCTGGAAGCCGGCCGTCGCATTCATCGCGGCTGGGAGTCGCAGCCGGTTTCGCTCGTCGGAATCGTAACGACATTGCCGCGGCTTGATGACGTTTACGTACTGCTTTCCAACTGGGATCCTGAGACCGGGGGCGCGACTCTACGGGTGATCGTCAATCCGCTCGTGAGCGTGATCTGGTTTGGCGGCGTCGTTTACTTCGGCGGGGTAATGGTCGTCGCGTCGCCGGGCGTCTTAAGGCGCAGGGTACCGTCGTTCGGGCCTGAACGCGGGGCGCCCGAACCCGCCAAGGCGGGCGCTTGAGATCGCTTCGCGCCGCCGCGGCGGTACTGTTGCTGGTGGCGCTATCGGCCGGGGCCGCGGCCGCTCAGGATCCGTATGAGGAGCGAATGTGGGAAATAGCCGAGAAGGTGGCCTGTCCGGTTTGCGAGGGGCAGTCGGTCAAGGACTCCAACGCGCAGCTTGCCCGCGAGATGCGGGACCTGATCGTGGAGCGGCTGCGGTTGGGAGACGATCCCGACGCGATCATCGACTTTCTCGCCGAGCGATATGGAGAGGGCATTTTGATGGACCCTCCCAAGACTGGGCTTGGGCTTGGCGTGTGGGTTGGTCCTTTCGTCTTTCTCGCGGCTGGGATAGGGATCGTGGCTTACCTGGTCACGCGGCGACCCCGCGGTCTTTCGCCCTCGTATGTGGATGAGGGGACCGTACCGCAAACGGACGAGCGTGGGGCGCGAGAGGGCTAGCTGAGATGAGCGCCGCCCTACTGGCGATTCTGGTAGTGGGATTCGCCGTGTCGGTCGGAGCTATGACCGCACCGCTGTGGCGGGGACGCAGGCAGGTCGACGCAGGAGATCGCGAAACGACCTCGCAAAACGAATTGGAAGCAGAGATCCAACTCGCGGTTGACGAGCTTAGCGAGGTCGAGACGGAGTACGCGGACGGCTACCTGGATCGGGACGAGTACGTAAGCGAGAGACGGCAGTCGGAGGCGCGGGTGCGCGAGCTTCGCCGTCGTCGGGAAAACCGCATATCCGTGCTCGAACGTGCGATCGACGCTCGTGTGTCGGCGTTGAATTCGGGGGTGTCGGGACCGGTAGCGGGCGACGGCGCCGGTCTGGCACGAGAGCGATCCGAGGTCACGGCTGCAAGGTCTGAAGCGCCTTCCACATCGCGTCGAGGCGTGCTGATAGGCGCGGGCAGCGTAGCCGGGCTGGCGTTTGTGCTAGTCGTGATCGCATTGGTCTCGTTCGGTCGCGCCGCGCCGCCACGAACGCCCGTCGCAGAGGTCGTGCTGCAAGACTATCGAGCGGTCGTCGGCTTTGGGGGTCGGGCCATAGACGGGCTGATCCTGGCGCACGGTGCTGGGATCCATCTGAGCGGAGACGGCGGGAGTAACTGGGCACCGGTTTATGGTGGCGGTCCGGTGAACTCGCTGGCGGTCTCGCCGGGAGTCGTGTACATCGCCAGCCAGGGGCTTTTTACGGCGACCGACCTGCAATCGGAGTGGCGGGAAATCACTCCGCCGGGCAGCAGCGGCGAGTTTGTTGCGGCGGCCGTCAATCCTGCCGCGGCCTATGCCATAACCGCGATCGATAGCGCCGGCTATGTCTTTGTGAGCGCGGACGCCGGCGGAAGCTGGGAGCGGCTGCCGGTGGCGGCCCCTTCGTCGACAAGGTCGCTGACCATAATGCCAATGCGCGGACTGATGTATATCGGGACCACTGATCAGGGCGTCCTGGGGGGCGACGGGCGGGATGAGTGGGCGAGCGCCAACGGCTTCGTCAACGGGGCGCTCCCAACGGTCCACGCTCCGTCCATCTTCTATGACGCTCGGAGCGGAGACTCTTTCGAAGGAGTCAACGGCAGGTTTGAGGGGGCGTTGTACGTGGGGACCGACCGCGGCGTGTTCAAGAGCATAGACGGAGGGGCGTCGTGGAACTTGCTGGAGCTGGAGGTGGCGGTTCGGGCGCTTACTGTGAGCAGGGGCGATCCGAGTGTCATCACCGCGGTTGATGGACGCGGGAGAGTGTTTCGGAGCGCGGATAGGGGGCTTTCGTGGGACTACGGCGCTCGCTAGCCGGGTCTGACAATGGAGTCGCGGCGATACTGATATGTGATTGTTGCGGTCAGCGGGTTGTCGAGTGGATTGATCGGACTGCGCTTGAATCAATGGAGATCGAATAGATGTCTAGCACGATAAGAGTCACTGTTTGGAACGAGTTTCGGCACGAGCTTTCCGATCCCGAAGTAAAGGCCCACTATCCGGATGGAATTCACGAGACGGTCGCGGGGTTTCTGGACCCGCTGCCGGGCGTGGAGACCCGGACGGCCACGCTCGACGAGCCGGAGCACGGCCTGACCGAGGAGGTGCTCGACGCCACCGACGTGCTGGTGTGGTGGGGACATCTTGCGCACGACGAGGTCGAAGACCGAATAGTCGACCGCCTGCAACAGCGCGTGCTGGAAGGCATGGGGCTGATCTGCCTGCACTCCGCGCATCTTTCCCGGATTTTCCGGCGTCTTATGGGCACGGGCTGCAATCTGCGCTGGAGGGAGGCGGACGAGCGGGAGCGGGTGTGGGTTATGGAGCCGGGCCATCCCATCGCCGAGGGACTGGGCGAGTATTTCGAGGTGCAGGAATCGGAGATGTACGGCGAGCGGTTCGATATACCGTCACCCGATACGCTGGTCTTCGTTAGCTGGTATCAGGGCGGTGAGGTTTTTCGGAGCGGGTGCTGCTTCCATCGGGGCAAGGGCAAGATCTTCTACTTCAGCCCCGGTCACGAGACCTACGGGATCTATCACCAGCCTGAGATTCAACTGGTAATCGGCAACGCCGTGCGCTGGGCGGCGCCGGCGGGATCCGCGGTGCCTACTTTCGGCAACCGCGTGCCGTTGGAGGAGTTGCCGACAGGCTGATTCCTTGGGGCGACGGGCGACAACAAGGGTTGCCCCTGCGATGAGCTGCCTTATAGTCGGTGGTGGGCGCGCGGCAGCCAGGTCGCGGCGTCGATTCGCAAGGTCTCGCCGCTGACGTAGGAACCCATGTCCGACGCGAGAAACAGAACGCCGTTGGCTATTTCTTCGGGGGTTCCCAGGCGCTTGAACGGCAGGTCTTTGGCACCTTCGTCGATCTGCTGTTGGGTTGCGTATTTCCGCTCGCCGGGGGTGTCTATCCAGCCCGGTTCGATCAGGTTGACTCTAATACCGTGCGGGGCCAGCTCGCAGGCCAGCGTGTAGGTGAGTCCCCGCAGGCCGTTCTTGGCGGAGTTGTAGGGCGCCGATCTGGGAGGGCATCGAATCGCCTGGATCGAGCCGATGAATATGATGCTGCCGGATGTCTCCCGGCGGATTAGATCGCGGGCGGTGTGCTGAGCCATTAGAAACGCGCCCGAAAGGCTCACATCGATCGTGCGCTTCCATTCGTCGAACGGCAGATCGACGGCGAACTCGCGATAGCTGTAATAGGCGCTGTGCACGGCGACATCAACGCCGCCGAAGGTGTCGATGGCTTCGTCGAACATGGCATCGACGTCGGATTGAACTCCCAGGTCGGCTCGTACGACAAGCGCCTTTCGGCCCAGGTCTTCAACGATCCGACGGGCTTCCTCGGCTTCGGCCTCGGAGTCGCGATGGTTGATGACCACGTTGGCGCCGGCCCTGGCGGACTCGACCACCACACCGCGCCCGATGCCCTTGGAGCTGCCAGTCACCAATACAGTCTTGTTCTCGAGTCCCGTAACGCTCACTCGTGATTTCCTTTCCGTATAGAACATCGATCTTCGGATCCGGCGCGGCCGATATGGGCCAGCAAACCTTACCTCGGGGCTAGAATCGCCTAATCGGTCAGGCGCTGTCACGTTCGGCCAGACACAAAGGTTTACATCGCCGGACTTGAAAAATGCAAAGCGGGAGGTCGGCATGGAGAAGCGGAGACTCGGCGCAACGGATATGGAAGTGACCCGGTTGGGATTTGGCGGGGCGAGGATCGGGTTCGAGAAATCAACTGACGAGGAGGCGGCGCGTCTGCTTAACGGGCTGCTCGACGCGGGCGTGAACTTCATCGACACGGCGGCCTGCTACGAGGGGAGCGAGGAGCAGATTGGACGGCTGATCGCCGGTCGCCGGTCGGAGTATTACCTGGCGACCAAGGCCGGGCACGTGGTGAACGGCGCGACGGGAGAGCCGTACTCGGAGCCGGTCATCACCGAGAGCATCGAACGCTCACTGAAGCGATTGAAGACGGAAGCGGTTGACCTAGTGCAGATTCACAGCTGCTCGGCGGAGGTGCTGCTAAGAGGAGAGGCGGCGAATGCGCTGGTGAAGGCCCGAGAAGCCGGCAAGACTCGCTATATAGGATTCAGCGGCGACGGCGACGCGGCGGCGGAAGCAATCGCGATGGGGGTTTTCGACACTCTGCAAACGTCGTTCAACCTAGTCGATCAAAGCGCCGCGGCGGAGATCTTCCCCATGGCGATCGCGCTAGGAGTGGGCATTATCGCGAAGCGGCCCATAGCGAACGCGGCTTTCGGGCAGGTAGCGTCGCCGTCTTCTTACGCGGACGAATACTGGCGACGATCACAAGGCATGTCGGCTCCGGCGGATGCGCCGGACGATCCAATCGAGTTTGCCTTGCGGTTCACGCTGAGCCTGGATGAGATCGATACGGCGATAGTGGGAACGTCCAGTGCTGAACATGCACTGGCGAACCTAGAGCTGGCGGCGGCCGGCCCGCTCGACGCGGGCATAGTCGCAGATTTGCGGAAGCAGTTCGCGGCGCTGGGATCGGAGTGGAACCAGCTCACCTAGGCGCTGCGGCGCTATACCCTAAGCCCGTTCTCGCTACGGCCAGCCAGAGGCGGTCGGCATTTGCAGTATCGGATTCCCGATCGATACGTCAGCCGCGGAAGTTGT
>JAPOVO010000427.1 GCA_026708165.1 Chloroflexota bacterium
CGGGACCCGGCCGGCCCCAAAGACCGGCGACCGACCGACAAGAGGTACGTGCACGACCCGGATGCCTTCAAGCGTTTCTTTGACTTCGTGGACACGGAGTACGAGGTCCTGGATGAGATGTCGCCAGGATACACGTTGTACCGTCTGAAATGATGGAAGTGAGGCCATTTGCGCTTCAGGCCGACCTCTCCGGCTCGCAATCCCTCGCCTACTGGCGCAGCGAGCTCCGCCTGCAGGAGGAGCAGCCGCGGGACGACAGTGATATCCCTGGTCTCCTGACCGCCCGCGTCCCCCTGGACGCGGGTCCGGGGCAGGTGGGGCGGGGTAGACTTCTGACGGCTCCTTCTGCTCTCTAACCTGTAGCTTAACGTTGGTATTTTGAAGTCAGCCTGGTCGCGCCGTAATGGGCGGCAAGCCACCGTTGGCGCCACGCTTTGCCTGACGTGCCTGGCAGTTGCTCTTCTGTGGTCGTGCGACGACGTTCAGGTTCGGGAACCGACACCCACAGCCGTGGCGACTTCCACACCGGCGGCGACTCCCACACCCACACTGCCTCCGGGCTTGTCCATGGATCCGTTGCCTGATCGCATCGCACAAACGGTTGGCGTGATCGAGGTGGACATAGCCGACTTCGCACGCTTGCCTGATTCGGGGGATGCGGAGTCCGGCGACGAGCGGGACCGCGGGCCAGCCTTGATGATGCTGCTCGTCGACGAGCCCGGCACGTGCCGCCTGTTCGTGAACGACCTTCGCGGCCCGCTCCACGGCGTCAGCTATGACGGCGGGACCGTGAGACTGTATATCGATTTAAGCGATCCCAAGTGGAATCTCAACCTCGATGTTAGCCACGAAGCCCGCGACTTCGGATTCGCAAGCTTCGCCTTTCATCCTCAGTTCAATCAGCCCGGGGCGCCTGGATTCGGCAAGTTCTACACGTTTTTGGAGACCAGCAACAAAGCCCCTGAGGCGGACTTCAAACCCTGGAATGAGACCCAAGACCACTTTGACACGATCCTGCTGGAGTGGACGGCTCTGGACCCCGCCGCCGCGGTCTACGACGGCGGTCCGCCACGAGAACTTCTCCGCATCCAGCAACCGCACAGATGGCACAACAGTGGGCAAGTCGCCTTCAATCCGCTTGCCGTCCCGGGAGAACCCGACTTCGGCATGCTGTATGTCGGCACGGGCGACGGTGGTTTGCCTGGCGCTCCGTACGGCCACGCCCAAAACCTCAGTTTTATCTACGGCAAGATCCTGCGCATCGATCCACTGGGCTCGAACAGCGCCAACGGCCGGTACGGCATCCCGGAGGACAACCCGTTTGCCGGCAAGCCCGGCCGGCTTGCCGAAATCTACGCCTATGGAATGCGTAACCCCCAGCGCTTCGGCTGGGACTCCCAGACCGGCAATCTATATGTGACGGACATTGGCGCGGACGTCATAGACGAGATCAGCATTGTCTCGGCGGGCGCCAACCTGGGCTGGAACCGTTGGGAGGGAAGCTTCCGGACTCACCCAGAGCCGATAGTCGATGGTATTTACTATCCGGTCGATATCGGCGATCCACGCGGCGAACCCGGTATCACGTATCCGATTGTCGAGTTCGACCACAGTGACCCGCTGCTGAAAGCCGCGGTTGCCGTCACCGGGATCGTCGCATACCGGGGAGACGCGATCCCGGAACTCAAGGACAAGCTGCTGTTTGGCGATATCGTCGGCGGGGAGGTGTTCTACGTACACATCGACCGGCCGCACGACGGTGGGCAGGATCAAATCCGACGGGTGTTGTTCAATCACGAAGGTGAGACGAAGACGCTACTTAAGTTGGTGCAGGAAAGCAGACGTCAGCAGGGGCTGTCCGAGATCCCGCGCGCGGACCTGCGGTTTGGCACCGGCCCCGACGGTCAGATATTTCTGCTTAACAAGCGAGACGGCATGATCCGCCATCTTGGCAGTGCTCCGAAGACAACCTGCCCTTCGCCCTGAAGCAAGAACCTTCCGGCCACGACGCCGTCCGATGCAATCCCCTCTAAACTCTCCGGCTCGAGAATGGTCAAGATCGCGGACTTGCACCAGTCCTTGACTTTCTTCAGAACCGACGAGGCCGGCAGAGTTTACGAGAGCACGTTTGCCGAACCCATCCTGATCCGCATAATCTCTGATTACGCGTTGGTCGGACTGAGAAACCGACCGCGCTCATTGTTCGGGAAGCGAACCGGACTGTCCCAAAAGACGAATCGGTCTGGGGGTTTCGCTTAATGGACGCTAACAATACAATTCACCGGTGAGATTGTCTGTTTACATAATTGAGTAGAGTTCCGGGGCTGTCCAGAAGCCTCTCGCGCCGGTCGCTGATAGCGGCGAGCGCCAGCCTCTTTTCCGGCATGTTCGTACCGAGCATCGCCGGCGCCAACGAACCACCTCCCGCCCCGTCGATTGCAACCACCGCTCAGCCGTTCGATTGGCACGTGGCGTCGCACCCGGAAATACAGGGGATGGTGGACAGAATCAGCAACGTCCTTTCGTTCAACGTGAACGCTTTCAAGGGACGGCTCGGCCAAGTCTACGGGATCAACGCAGGCAAGCTGTATCCGCAGGTCTTCGCGCGTGACCTGGCGACCATTTCGGAGTTCATAGGCTACACGTTCGACCCCGCGTTTCAGCGGACGCCTGTCGAAGAGTTCCTGTGGACCCAGGATGTCTTCAACCGAAGCGAGGAGACTCGCGGCGCGGTGGCGGCTACGGTGTCGCCGGCGGGCGAGTTGGACAAGGCGACGGCGGTATCCGACGAAGAGACCAGCGTAATCGAAATCGCCTACCAGCATTTCCGAATGGGCGGCGGTGCCGACTGGCTTGGGACCTATGTCGGAGACAAGACGGTCCTGGCGCGTCTCAACGATTCGGTGGAATACGTGCTGAGGGCGCGACGCGACAGTGAGACCGGGCTGATCTATCGAGCTCACACGTCGGACTGGGGAGACGTAAAGCTGGAAGGTGGTCAATTCCCCACCGACCTGTTGCCCGGCGACGCCGTGACGGCCTCGATTTTCGATCAGGCGCTGACGTTCCGGGCACTAGGTCAGCTCGTCGAGATGAATACGGCCGCCGGGGACGAAGAAGCCGCTTCGCGATATTCGTCGGTCCAGGGCGAGATTCGGGCTTCGACCGATGAGCATCTATGGAGCTACTCACTGGGCCGTTATGTGATACACAAGCACCTGTCGCCCCTCCATCACAGTTTTGACGAGAGCGCCATAGTCTCGTTCGGCAACGCGGTGGCGGTGCAGACGGGCCTTGCGGTGGAGAGTCAGGCACGTTCGATCCTGGAGAAGCTGGAGGAAGCGGCTCGTGTGGCCGGAACGCGACGCGCGGGACTGAGTCTCTGGCCGCCCTACCCGGACGGCACGTTCAACCATCCCAACATGGGACCGGCCAACTACCAAAACGGAGGAGTTTGGGACTGGTGGGCCGGGGTGCAGATTCTTGGAGAATTCGAACGCGGGGCCTCTGGCATGGCGCTGGCTCACCTGTTGGAGGCGGCCAGACATTGGAGCGCCTCGGGCCTGGTGCCGGAGTGGTTTCACATTCCCACGGGCACGGACCAGGGAAGTCTGGAGTTCGGAGGCGCTGCAGGGACGCTGGGACAAGCCGTGGTTCGTGGGCTTTTTGGCATCCAAACAACTGGACGAGCGTACGAGATCGCCGGCAGGCTGGGGGCACTTTCCGGGAGCGTGACCATCCGAAATCAGCAATCCGGAGTTGCCGTGTCGTACACACAGCGTTCGGGGAACGGCTGGCTTGCCATGGATATCAACGCGACGGCGCCGGACGGCGGCTCGGTTTCCCTGCTCGTGCCTGATGACTGGTCCAATGCCGTGGTGCTGGTTGACGACCGTGCGGTCGCGGCGGGACTGATCGACGTGATGTATGACTCCGTGACGCCGAAGGTGCAGGTTGCCGATGGAGTCCACACCGTAACGGCATTGCGGGCCGACGTAGATTCCGCCTCCAGCGCCTGGACTTCGGACTACGGTCGGTTCTTCCCGGTCGACGGCGAGCTCGGATATTGGATGACCGACGCTTCGGGCGTTCCGCTCTGGAGCGGTTATTCGGCGCTCGGCGGTGAATTGGCGCTTGGCCCGGCTCTTTCGGGTCGATTCATAATGGATGGTCTCGTGTCACAGGCCGTGCACGGCGGCGTATTGCAATGGTCGCCGGAGCAAGGGGCTGTGGTGACGGCTCCGATTCTAAATAAGCTCTCTGAGGCGGGACACGACGGATGGCTCGAGGAGAATCATGGAATCCCGGAGGCGGGAGAGCCGGACCTTGCGATTCTGGACAACGATGCAGCTATCAAGAACCGATTTCTTGGAGAAGCGAACTGGCGCCGCATTTTCGGTATGCCGGTCGCGTTCGTGGACCATCCACACGTGGCTATTTTGAGAGCGGAAAACCAAGCGTTTCAGCACTGGAAGATCGAAACCGGGTGGGGCGCGGGACCTGGACACGTGTCTACCATGAATGTCGGCTCCATGGCCGTCGAGGCGGGCATTATTCCCTCCGAGTCGCTTGAATTGGCCCGAGGAACGCCCGCAAGCGACGAGTAAATCTCCGCGCCGTACCGGGCTTGGGTTGGCTGCGTCCCGGAAGCGTCGACCTCGCCGATATAATTCCCGCACCCGAAGTCGGGCCAAGGAGCACAATCGCGATGGTACGAGCCGTGACGCCGAATCTCGACTCGATTGACGTGGAAGAGGTCCGACGCAGCTTCGCGAACATCGACGACATGGTGTATCTCAACACCGGCACCGAGGGGCTGGCTCCCCGACCAGTGCTGGACAAGCTAATCGAACTGACGACTTATTGCGAGACCAAGGGGCAGGCGTCAATCGATGTCTCGCGGGCGCTTATCGAGACCGCGCGAGAGCGGGTGGCGCAGTTTCTGGGGGTTGAGTCCTCGACGATTGGCTTTGCGGAAAACGCGACGGAGGCGGTGAACTGGGTGGCTTCGTCGCTCGACTTCAACCCCGGCGACGAGGTACTGCTGTCGCTGAACGAGCATCCCGCCATGAACTTTCCGTGGACGTATCAGCGAAATCTCGGAAGGGTATCGCTCAACTGGTTCGAGATCAGCAGCGACCCGGACGAAACACTGGCAAACATCCGCGACGGAATCACGACCCGCACCAGACTGATCGCGCTCAGCCACGTGGAGCGCCACCAGGGCCGCCGAGTGCCGGCCAAGCGGATTTGCGAACTGGCGGCGGATGCGGGAGTCCTGGTGCTGCTGGATGGCGCGCAGGCGCTGGGACAATTTCCGGTTGATCTTGGCGATCTCAATGTGGACTTCTACGCCGGAAACGGCCACAAGTGGCTGTGCGGTCCAAGGGGTACGGGGATCTTTTACGCAAAGAGCGAACGTCTCCCACTACTCACACAGCGGCACGTGGGCGTAGGGAGCACGGAAACTCCGTTCGACTGGGACAGGGCCGGAGGACCCACGCTGAGGCAGGCGGCGCGGCGGTTTGAATATGGAACGCGCGATCGCGCCACTCTGGGTGCAATGGACGCAACGATCGACTGGATCGAAGGGCTGGGATTTGACGCGATTCAATCACGGATGGCCGCGCTTGCGGCCATCGCCAGGAACCGGGCGAACGAACGAGGCTGGCACGTATCCAGCCCCGCATGCTGGGAAGCCGGCAGCGCCCTGGTCTCGTTTCAAGTGCCGGGCGCGGACGGCTTCGCTCTGAGGAAATATCTGGCCGAGGAGCGAAACACGTGGATCTCGCATAATTTCGCGGGCGAGGTCCGGGTCTCGACACACTACTTCAACACGGTCGAGGAGATCGATTATGCGTTCGAGGAAATGGACTTCTATTTGAAGCAGCGCAGAGCCGCGTGACCGAGAAGGCGACACTCGTGTCTTCACCGTCGCTCTGTGGCGGCCGTTCAGAACCAGCTCAGAGCATTGTTTGACAGGGATAGAAGATCAGCGAGCGGGAGCGAGTTCTTCGTTGGGCTACTGGTGGTGGCGCTGCTCGTATTTTTGCTTTGGTATTTTCTGCTGCGACCGCGCGACGTAGAGGTGGGGACGTTCGGCGCGCCCTCAACGGTCACGGTGGAGGTGGAAGAGGACAACCTCCAAAAGGCCCTGGAAAACGTTGTAGTCACTCCCACCGCGCAGCCTACGCCCACGCCCACGCCGCGGCCCCGGGCGACGCCGACGCCGACTCCAGTCATCTACACGGTGCAGCCGGGCGACGTGCTTTCGGCGATAGCCGACAGGTTTGGCGTCTCGGTGGACGAGATCGTCGCGGCCAACGACATTGCCAATCCGGACGTTGTGGCAGTTGGACAGGAATTGGTGATTCCCATAGTGGACGAGTGACCGGCAGCCCGCGTGAGTTGCAAGCGCGAGCGGTGGGTCGAGCGTCAAGGAGCTTCGCAGTCAGCCTCGGCGACTGTGGGCGGACTACGGCTGGTTATCCCGACTTCGTTTCGGTAAGCCGCGTCGCGGCAGTGCCGCGGTGACCAGCAGAGCCGGGACGAAGGTGATGATCGAGAGGCCGATGAGAGCCGCGCCCGCCAGCACTGACCAGGACCACTCAAAGTGTCGCCAAATCGCCTGAAGCTGGCCTCTCGTCACATTACTCGGACCGTAGGCCACCAGCTCCAGCTTCTGGTTCGGCCATGTTTCCTCACTGTTGATCAAGAACTGTAGATGCTCGAAGTCCTGGGTCTTGGTTCCGCCAATGCGCAGGTAGGACTCCGGTTCGACTTCTGCTACGAGCTGCAGGGCGATGGGGCGGCCCTTCGATAAATCCAGGGCTTCCGCGAGCGGCGGAAAGTCGATGATTTCCCAGCGAGGCTCGTCCTCAGCCGCGACCTTGACTCGCCCCTCGCGGAGTATGCGGCCCGAGCTATATTGGCCGGCTTCCATCACGCGCCAGAGCATGACGCCCGAGCGGCCGTGCGGGTCGGCGTTGGCGACACGCAGTCTCAGGCGCGCCAGGGGCGTGGAGAATGCACCCAGTTCCTGTATGAGAGAGTGATCTTCGACAGGGTGATCGTAGAGATTTACGTTGAAGACGGCGGACCCGCGGGTGTCGAGAAGCGGCTCGCGGTACGAAGATACGGCCACCAGCATGAGAGAGCCGCCGAGCACGACGACGGCGGTGACCGCCCCAACCTGCGACAGGAACGACTGGCGTCGCCGAAAAGTGCCCGATTGCGGTCGTGAAACCGCACCGCCGCCGAGGGCGATGCCGGCACCGAGGCCAATCAGCAGTGTCCCGCTGAACTCAAGCGTCTCTTCGAGCAGGACGCTCAAGATGTACCATTCGGAGGTGGCGAGCCTTAGACCACCCTTGTCGTAGACGATGCTTAGCAGCCAGGCTGTCAGACCCATGATCAACAGCACTCGGACCGCCCGGGAGGACAGGCCCTTACGGATGAAGAGCGACATCGCGACGACGAACGCCAGGATCAGCGGACTCAGCAGCGTTGTGCCGTCTATGCCTGAAGTGTGAGCCCAAAGGTCACCGAACACGGCCTTCCCGAGCGCGGGCAGCAGCCAGCCTCTGAAGTCGGTTTTCTCCTCCCAGGCTACGAGAGCCGTCATTGCGGCCAGCAATGTCCAGCCCCAAATTGCAGTCCGGTTGCTGGCGCGCCGAGTGCTGAACCTGCGGGAGGATCGAAGGGCATTCGCCAGTGCCAGAATCGCAACTGCAAACAGACAAACGGCGGAGACGGTATTTGCCACTGATCCCTCGGCATCGGGATTGAGTTGGGGCGGCAGGGCGCTCCAAGGGAGCAACAAGGGAAACGACAAGCTAAAAAGCTGCGGCACAACGATCGCGCCCCACCAAAACGCAACCGCGCCCAGCAGCAGCAAACGGCCGGTCCATTCCGCCAGCCGTGACGCCTGGACGCCAGTGATGCCCTTGAATGTAATAACGCGACTCATAGTTCCATTTATGGACTGGCTAGCCGCCGACCTCCTCGTGGACCCGATATGAGACCTCACCGGTCTCGGAGACCGTGATCTTCAGTATGGGAATGACGGCGGCATCCCGCCACAAGCGCGGCTGAATTTGCTGGCGCAAACGCACAGCCAGCACGTAATTTCCTGAACCCCCTATCCATTCAGACGATTCGACGGACGTCAATACGCCGTCTTCACCTCGGACTGCCAGTCTGCCGGCCCGGAAATCGAACTCGTACCGACGGGAGGTCTGGCCCCAGCCCGGGCCTATCTGACCGGGAAACCACGCGGCGCTCGCCGGAGTGAAACCGTCAGGAAGAAAACGCGTGGGGATACCCCAGGGCGAATCGTCCAGGGCGATCACGATCCAGTCCTGTCCGGTCCACTGTTCGGGTGCGCGGTCGTCAAAGGTCGCTGTGAAGGCCATCCGGCCGTCGGCAGCGAGCGCGTCTGAGATCCGAACACTGAACGGCAGCGGCGGCGGGGCCGATGGAGGCGGCATGGTCGGACCGACGGTGTCACTGACGGCGAATACGGCACTATCCTCGTTCCACCAAATCGGCTGCCGGGCGGCCGGCGGCAACATCCACGGCACGAACTGCGGCGACATGATTATCAGGTCGGGGACTTGATCGGCGAGCGGCTCGACGTTCCACGAAGTCCGCAAATGCAGATTCGCAAGACTTATGTCGCCGGGCAGTCGGGTATGAGGGGGCCCCGCCGCCCCGCGGACCCGGGACCGGGTTGCGAATCCTCCGGGCATGTATACCGTCGCGGACGCGGGAACAGCCTGCCGCAGAGCCTCGAACGATGCGGGCGGAGGAGCGGTATCCATGCTGAGGAGCGCGGGCAGCACTCGATAGAGGCTCTCGGACTCGTCGCGGACCAGAAGCTCAAAGGGCTTTGGGTCATTGAC
>JAPOVO010000245.1 GCA_026708165.1 Chloroflexota bacterium
TGGACGACGTACAGATCGCAGGCTACATGCGCCGCTCGCACGACGTTGGCCATAGGACAGGATTCGCGCGCGGCTTGGAGCAAGGTCAGGAAACGGCACGCCGTGAAGCGCTCGCCTACGCGGCGACGGAGACGTTGCGATTGCGGGGCGTTCCTTTGTCCGAAGACTTCGACCGGCGTCTTGCTGCAACCACGATCTCGCCGCAGGCGCTGCTCACGGCGGCGCAACTGGGTGCGACCGAAGCCGACTTCTGGGCACGCCTGCGCGGCGGACAACCGGCGACGGACGAGAGCACCGCCTGAGCCCCGCCCTCGAGCTTGCCACGGCCGTCGAAAACGCCGTTGCCGAGACGCTGCATGCGGTGGGGCCCCAACGCGAAGTCCGTTGAAAGCACATAGCGGATGCGCTATGTGTCGGAGATGTATTGGACGGTCGAAACCGTGTCGGCCGTCGATGCCGAAGTCGCGGCCTTGCTGGTGGCGTTGCGCGCCCGGCTGCTGCGGCTGCTTGAGGCGGTGGAGAATGTCGGACTGGAGGCGCTACGCACGCCGCATGCCAAGCAAATTGAGGGATAGCTGTGGGAACTTCGGGTGCGCGCAGACGGCGGTACCGCGCGGGGAATCTACGTGACGGCGACCGGCCGGAAGGTGGTGGTGCTGCATGTTTTCGCGAGTCGCGCAAGACGCCGCGCCAAGCGCTGGCGACTGCCCGAGAGCGGATGAAGCAGGTGATGACATGACGAAGCTGAAGGAGCTAAAGGCGCGCTTCATGGAAGACCCGGAGTTCCGAGAGGAATACGAGCGTGTCGACGAGGAGTACGCGCTCATCGAAGCGCTAATCCGGGCCCGAACGACCGCGAAGCTGACGCAGGCGGAGCTTGCCCAGCGCCTCGGCACGACCCAGTCGGCAGTCGCGCGGCTGGAAGGCGGCCGGGTGTCGCCGTCGTTCGCTACCCTCCGCCGCTACGCCGAGGCAACCGGTACGCGGCTCACGGTACGCTTGGTTCCTGCCGATAGTTGGTAGTTGCGCGAGACACCCTCGCAGCTTTCAGGTTAGGGTAGTCGTGAGATTTCTCGTTGATCGGTATGCATATTCCCTCCAGCGTGGACCGATGACGCCGAAGATTGGCATTCACGATCTCTCACACGCAATTGGGGATCACGCTACGTGAGCTCACTCGGCATGCGCGAGAAACGGATGCTCGAGGATTTCTTAGGAATGGGATCGGGCTACGTTTTGGATTTCTCCGACCGCACCTTCGGCGACTTCTGCGCGGAGGCGGTCGATGTCGACATCCATTCCGGCAAGTACCTTGCGTACGGCACGTCGAAAGCCAAGAAGCTCCGTGCGTTCTGGGAGATCGAGTCCGACTACCTAGTCGGCCGGCTGCTCAATGACCTGATCGACTATGCCGAGGATGTCGCACGCGAGTTTGCCGATGACAATCTGAAGCTCGCGGAGCGATGCCGCGAGATTGCCACTCGTCTCCTAGCTGGAGGGCCCAGTCTTGCCGATCTCAAGCAGCAGGCGCGGATTCTCGACGCGGGCCATCTCGCGGAGCAGATACGCCGACTGGAGGACTCGTTGGAGAAGGACCCGCGCCTCGCCATCGGCACGGCGAAGGAGCTGGTTGAGACCTGCTGCAAGACCATCCTAGCCGCACGCGGAAAGGGAATCCCAGGCACGCCGGATATCCCGACGCTCACGAAGGCCACGCTGAAGGAGCTGAAACTGGTGCCGGAAGCCGTTCCGAACACGGCCCGCGGCGTGGATGTGATCAAGCGGCTGCTGAGCAATCTCTCGACCGTCGGCCACGGTCTCGCCGAACTGCGCGGCCTCTACGGCACGGGGCACGGCCAGCATGGGTCGGCGTCCGGCCTGACGGCGCGACACGCTCGGCTCGCCGTTGGCGCGGCCTCGACCTTGGCGGTGTTCCTGTTCGAGACGCACGAGGCGACCAAAGGAACGACCTGACAAGTGCGTTTGCGACGCGAAGAGCGCCTCTTGCGACACATAACGTGCTTTTGCGTCAGATAGGAGTCTCTGTCGTATATGAGACCGGTGTTGACGAGCATCGAGGGTGCCGACAGCCGCAAAACCCAAGGCCGGGCTCGTACGGATTCCATCATCAGCACGGTGCGGCTAAGCGCCTCGCGTTCAAGGGCCGATGGAATGCGCAAACTCGAACTGGGGCGTCCCCGCGAAATCCACGGAGTGGCGACCAAACTCAGCCTAACGCTCTGCGTCCTGCGTGTGCTCACGGACGGCGTCTTGGAAGGTCTCGATGATCGGTATCCAGTCCGATAGGCGATCGAGGATGTCCTCGATACGAACCGGCGTTCCGTCGCTGCGGGTGACCCACCGTTCCGAAGTTCCGTCCTTCTTCTTCCGGCCAGTTCTTACCTCACCACCGAACAGCTCGGCGAGGCGGACGTTGTAGTCTTCCGCGAGTTCGGTCTACCTTCCAGTAGCTGGCGTCGGTCCAAACCTCCCCGCCCCTTGGCCTGATGTAGCCAAGATTCACGGGGCTTCCCTCGGGCTGGTCCCATTTGAGATTTAGTGAGCCGAGATACTCGGGGCGAACACCGATGGCAGCCACCTCGTCCAGAAACTGCCTCAACTTAGCCGGAGTCTCTGGGGACCGTTCGCTCATCGCCTCGAAGAACTCCTCGGAAGAGATACTCGAACGTCTGGACGGTTTGGCGGCCTCCCGTTCATCCGTGCCCGCGTCAATGACCTCGGTCGAGCCACCCTCGGTGCGAATGGTGAATCTAGGCACGGTTTCGGTCTTTATGAGAGTACGCGGCATAACGATGTACTCGTCGGGCGAGCCCAGTCGCGAATACACGGGCATTTCGACGAGCGCGAACGTGAAGTGGAAGTTCGCGTGGGCTTGGAGACCGGTGACGAGTTCGTCTGTCGCAGGGCGGATTTCGTCGCCCACGATCAATACGACGATACGGCCTTCGCGCAAGTTGCGCGTGACGCGATCGGCGAAAACGCTTTCTGTTGGACTGTCGGCGCCGTCGACCAGACTGTAGAGGCTCTCGGGGGGTGACGCGCCATTGAAGTCCCCCTTCATGACGGCCGTTTCCAGCCCTGTGTAGTCGAGTTTGAAGAGCGCGGTCGCGTATTCTAGGGCTTGGGCGACGACCTTGCGCCGGGCCTCGGGGTTGCCCCAGAGCTTCACCTCGGCCAGCACCAGATTGCCTTCCGGTGTGATGAATAGGTTGTCGGCGCTACCAATGCCGAGCGGCAACTCCATGCAGACCGAGACCAGTCGCCCGATGCCGGGCTCGATCTGATCTAGGGGTAAACAGGTCGGATGGTCGAAGATCAGTTCCTGGAGGCGTCGTTCTTTCCAGTCGTTGACGCGCGCTAGCGGTGCGCTCGCCTGGGGCGAGACCATGATCGGCGTTCCTGCAGCGTTCGTCATTGGCTACCCGTCTCCTCGTCGGGGCATGGTTGGTTGACAATACTCTACGGCAAAGGATGACTTGGCTGCCGTAGAGCTTCGTGGCAACCACATCGTCGGGACGACGTTGCGGCCCAGGCTCCGCTACGTAGGCAATTCGACGGGATGCGGCCACGGCTCGTTCTCGGGCCAGATGATGATGCCGTCCACGTTCCGAACGTCTTCGCAGTAGTTCAATACCTGCTCGAGGGCCTCTTCGTAGCTGTTGGCCACGCACGTGCAGCTCCCTTCCTCCGGTTGGTTTTCGCCGTACTGCCCCTCGAAACCACCGACTTCTACATGTACCAAGTACCGAGCCATCGCCGAGCCTCAATCCCACGAGAAATGAACAGTATCACGCCCCCAACTCAGGAAGCGGTCAGCATCGTAGTCTCGCAGCCCGCGCGGGGTTCGGCGTGTGACTCGGAGGCTGCAGCAAAGCGTTGTTGGCCTGCGCGTCGACTCACCAAGAGACCACGTCGTTGTCCGGCCCGCACGCGCCGTGCGCGACACACGTTGCCAACGTTGTTGAGAGACGGCGAGTAATGTGGGGAACGATTGGGACACACGGGACGATCTTCGTACGGCGAGGATGGCCAATGGCGTACGAGGCCGAAGGGGTCTCCAAGGTTTGCTAGCCATGTGCTGTCTTGCGCTGCTCTTAAACCGCAAGGCGACCATCGAGCTGCTCGTCGAGAAGGCCGACGAGATCGGTTTCAACCGCTTCACCATCCTGAATCTGCACGCCCTGCTCGGACAACCTGCTGGGCAACCCACAGGCCGGCGGCCGCCTGCGGCGCATTCCGATAAGCGTCCGCGGCGGGGTCTACCATCCAATAGGAGTACCGCAGCTCATCGAGGAGTGCTCCGAGCGTTGGAAACCGAGGCTGCCTGCGGCCGGCGAACACCAGATGTGACGGCAACGTGGCGTTGACGGGGATCGAGGATGCCGACAGCCGGAGAACACGAGAACCGCCAGGCGGGGGTACGCTACGCCACGCCGAGACCACCCAGTCACATGTAATTGATCCGTAGTCGCATCATCCGTCGGATTCCTCGGGCACCTTCATCCATACCCGTTCCAATGGGAGTTCCGCTTGGATCTCCGCCGGGAGGGACTCGTACGTTCGGTAGACTGCGGCGACGAGATCACCGCTGTCCCAAAGGCGCACCGTGAAATGGCTCTGCCTCGACTCCTGCAGGACCACCCTGTTGAACCCGCCCCAACACACCAGAAGGCCTTGCTCGGCCTTGAACGACTGCATGGTCCCTTGTAAGCCGCGATAGACGGTTACGTCTGTCGGGCTAGTCTGAGACTTCACCTGCACGCAGAGCCTCGGTGGATCCAATCCGAGCGGTCCTCGGCCAGCCAGTATGTCGACACCACCGTCTGGACCGGGCGGGGACTGGGTTGTGGTCCACCCTTCAGCGCGAAGCACCGCCTCGACCAGGCCCGTCAGTGCGTGCCCTGAAAATCGGGTCTGAATCTCGCGGACGATCTGATCGTGCGCCAGCTCGCGAAAGTCAGCCTCCCCGTCGGTCTCTTCCTCTCGCGGCGTCTGAGACTCCTCTCCGGTTGACGGCTTCATCCCCGGATCCGGCTCCCCTCTAAGCACCGCCTGGACCCGGCCGACGGCGTCGTTGCGGGAGATGTTGCACACAGTCATGAACGCCCCGAAGGAATACAGCAGGTCCTGGCGGAACTTCGTCCTAGGAATGTCCGTCTGCAACCACTGAAGAGGCCGTGTGTGCCGTAGGGTTCCGCCCACGTTCTGATAGCGATACGGCCCCGTAACGCGACCGATCGCAATCTGCGACGTCCGCTTCTGGGGCAGGACAATCAGATCCCCGATTTGAATCGACAATGCGAAGCTAGCGAGCTGGCGCGCGAAGTTGCCCGTGCTGCGGCTCTTGGCATCGGGGTAGCTAGATCTAACCAGTTCCAAGATCGCGTCATAGTCTGCTAGCCCCTCGAGTGACTCCACTTCGTGAAACCCGACAACCGCCACGTTGTTCTGCAGCGCGTATTCCTCGTCTTCTCCTCTACGGCCGCCCCTGACAAGGTAGACCTTGGAAGACTCCGAACCTGTGCTCATCCGCTAACCTCGCGACCAATCATCGCCTTGGTCCTAGGATTGTAGGCTTCATTGGGGGTCGCCAGGTAACGGATCCAGGACGCCAGACTGGTCATCCCACGCGACCGTCTTTGTCTCTTGTCGACTACGCCGCGAGCGGAAGCACGGCGACCGACCGAACCCCTCGACGCGCAGGGCTATCCTCACTATGGAACGAACAACGCGATGAGTTGCAGCGTGAATCCGACTAGGACCATGAGACCTGCAATACCACAATGTCTGCCGCTTTCCCCGCTTCTCCTCGCGTCGCCTTGCTTCCAGGCGATTCCCGAGTTGCTCGAATGCGCTGAAATCAGGTTCTACGCCGTCGAGGCCAACCCGGTCGGAAGTGACGAAGTTCCTCCTCATGACTGCAGGGCGGGCCAGCGCGAAGAGGATGGTGAAGCCCGCGATGTCCAAGACTAGCCCGAATGCGTTGAGAGCTTGCGACAAGAGCATCACTGACCGACGAACCGAAGCACCAACTTCACTGGTTCGCGTTGAACCGACCGGCTCACGATCATAACGTCGCTGGGTATTCTGTGCATGCAACACCCGCGTAGGCGCGTTTTGTGCCGCACCAACGGTGCGGGAGGGTGGGTGGAAAGGCCTACGCGACTAAGCCCGACTAGCACTGGCCTTCGTGCTGGCCACGCGGCATTCGCCCTATGCCCGCCTTGGATGGACTCTCGGCCACCAGAAAGCTGCACCGCCCGCAACGGGCGGCACGTCCGCTATTGCAAGGCGACGATCATCTACCGCGTTGGTAGAATCGCTTCCAACGCCTCAGACGGACAGCCGTCGCATGCCCGGCAGACATCCGAAGCGCGCCAACGCGACGACCGACTCCACCAATTCTCCCATCGGCATCGACGAATCCGAACTCTGGTCGATGGCGGACGCGCTTCGCGGATCCATGGATGCCGCCGAGTACAAGCATGTCGTTCTGGGCCTCATCTTCCTGAAGTACATCTCGGACGCGTTCGAGGAGCGCCACGCCGCCGTGCTTGCGGAGTGGGGCGAGGAAGCTGCGGAAGACCCTGACGAATACACCGCCGAGGCCATCTTCTGGGTGCCGCCCGAGGCGCGCTGGGCGCACCTCCGAGCCCAGGCGCGGCAGCCCACCATCGGGCAGACCATCGACGACGCGATGGTCTGTGTAGAGCGCGACAACCCCGCGCTCAAGGACGTCCTGCCGAAGGACTACGCTCGCCCCGCGCTGGACAAGCAGCGGCTCGGCCAGTTGATCGACATGGTCGGCAACATCGCCGTTGGCGACGAGACCGCCCGCGCCAACGACGTCCTCGGGCGCGTCTACGAATACTTCCTCGGCCAGTTCGCGGGCGCTGAAGGTAAGAAAGGCGGCGAGTTCTATACGCCGCGCTGTGTCGTCAGGGTCCTGGTCGAGATCCTCGAACCGTATTCAGGCCGCGTGTACGACCCGTGCTGTGGCTCGTCCGGCATGTTCGTGCAGTCCGTCGAATTCATCGAGGCCCATGCGACGGGCAACGGAAACGGCGGTCGGGCCCGTGGTGACATCTCCATCTGGGGGCAGGAGTCAAACTACACCACTTGGCGACTCGCCCGGATGAACCTCGCCATACGCGGCATCGAAGGCCAGATCGCCCACGGCGACAGCTTCCACAATGATCAGCATCCGGATCTCAGGGCGGATTTCATCCTCGCCAACCCGCCATTCAACGTGAAGGACTGGGGCGGCGACCGCCTGACGGAGGACCAGCGCTGGCAGTACGGTGTTCCACCGAAGGGCAACGCCAACTTCGCCTGGGTGCAGCACATCGTTCACCATCTCGCCCCGACGGGGACCGCCGGCTTCGTGCTTGCCAACGGCTCCATGTCGACGAACCAGTCGGGCGAGGGCGAGATACGGCGCAACCTGGTAGAAGCCGACCTAGTTGACTGCATGGTCGCCTTGCCGGGTCAGCTCTTCTACTCCACGCAGATCCCGGCATGCCTCTGGTTTCTCGCCCGCGACAGGGGACCTCAACCGGGGAGCACGAGGGAGCACCCCTCGCTGGAAGACAGCGGCAGCCGGTTGAGGGACCGGCGTGGCGAAGTCCTGTTCATCGATGTCCGCGAACTTGGTGGAATGGTTGATCGCACCCACCGGGAGTTGGCTCGCGACGACGTCGCCCGGATCGCCGACACGTACCACCGTTGGCGCGGTGAGGCGGACGGATACGAAGACCAGCCGGGTTTCTGCCGGAGCGTCCCGCTCGAGGAGATTCGACGGCACGAGCATGTGCTGACGCCGGGCCGCTACGTCGGCGCTCCTCCTGCGGAGGACGACGGCGAGCCGTTCGCCGACAAGATGCAGCGCCTCGTCGCAGATCTGCGCGAGCATCAGGCGGAAGGCGCACGGCTCGACGCCGCCATCGCGAAGAACCTCGACGCTCTTGGATTCCCGTTGGAGGGAACGCATTGAATGCGGCATTCGAGCAAAATGCGGAGACTGGTGCAATCCGGCAAAGGTAGTCCATGAGCATCGACACCACCTTTCTGCGTCGCTGCATCGCCTCCCTCGAACGGGCGCTGCGGGAGATCGGCGAGCTCGAAGACAGCGAGGACGTCCTCTACGACATCTATCGAGCGGCGTGCGTCAAGGAGTTTGAGCTCGTGCTCGATCAGAGCGGCAAGCTGCTGCGCAAGCGTCTTGCCGCCTACTTCGCCACGAACCGCCAGGCCGACCGCCTCAACTTCAAGGATCTCTTCCGGCATGCCGCCAAGCATTGTCTGCTGGACTGCGATGCCGTGGAGCGCTGGCTTCGCTACCGCGACAACCGCAACGCTACCGCGCACGACTACGGCGAGAACTTCGCCGAGACCACTCTGAAGCTGCTTCCCGCCTTCGTCGCAGATGCCAACGCGCTTGCCAGCATGGTCGAGCAGGCGGCCGATGGCTGACCGGCTGCACCTCTCCCGAAAACACCGGCGGATACTCGAAGCGCTGCTGCGGGAGCATCTACCCGATGTCGAAGTGTGGGCGTACGGGAGCCGGGTCAACGGGCGATCGCACGACGGGAGTGATCTCGACCTAGTGCTGCGCGGACCCGGGCTAAAGGAAATCCCGATAGGGCAGCTAGGCGACTTTTGGGATGCGGTGTCCGAGTCATCGATCCCGTTTCTCGTCGAGGCGCGGGATTGGGCGCGATTGCCGGATCGGTTTCGGCGCGAGATCGAGAGCCAACATTT
>JAPOVO010000422.1 GCA_026708165.1 Chloroflexota bacterium
GGTGCACGACGAACTGCTGTTCGAGCTTCCGCACTCGGAGCGCGACCGGCTGGCGGCGGCCGCGCGCGACGTAATGAGCGGCGCGTTCGATCTGGACGTTCCGCTAAAGGTGGACGTCTCCGCCGGGCCTAACTGGGGTGAGCTATCGCCGGTTTGAGACCCGCCCGGGCCCACTCAAGTGGGAATTGCCCGCTCATCGGCGCTGTCTACACGCCATGGCGGCGGGCGTCCGGGACGCGCCGGGGTGAGTCTCCATTCCGACTTCCGGGCCGGCGGTCCGACATTACGGGATATCATGTTTGGCGTAGTCGGCGCTTCGCCGCGGTGCAAGAGTCTTGTTACATGACCCCGAAACGCCGCATCGCCGGCTCATGACGCGGAAGACCGGACTTGACGGACTGAGTTACAACCCAACCCGACACTCCGCGTGAGCCAAAAAGAGAGGAACTGCGAAATTGCCCCCCAGAACCAGCCGGCGCGCCAGTAAGTCGCGCACTGCGCAGCCGGCCAATGCAAACAAAGAACCGGACCAGGCCCGAAAGACGACCTCGAAAGCGCGCACGCCGGCGAAGCTGCCGGACCACCCGCAACATCACAGGATGATCGCCAGAAACCTGAATGGACTGCTGGAGAACATGGCCGAGCTGCGGAACGACTTGCTGGCCGAGCGCAAGGACCACAGGTCCGATTTCAAGGCGCTCGACAGAAAGCTGTTCAAGCTCCAGAACGACGTCGAAAAACTCGCCGCCAGCCATGCCAACTTCATGGAAGAGATGACCACCGTGGCGTTTGACGCAAACCTCGATCTCAGAGGCGCGCTCAATGCAATCGAAGCTATATGGGACGCGATGGCGGAGGTAGCGCCAAGCAAGAAGAAGACGGTGGCGGCAAGGCGGCGGGAGGCCGGGGAGCGTGAGAAGAATCGAGTCGCGGCGATAGACGACAAATTGCGGGCGCTTGCCGACTCCGCAACAGAAGACAGGAAGAAACCCAAATCATGAGACGACTAAGACCGGTGCCGGAGCGTTACGACGATGAGAATGCGGGCCGCGATGACGGCGGCGACAGCGCGGGACTAGCCACATTTCTTGACGATTTGAAGGCGGCGCTGAAGCGGCCGGCCAAAAGCGACGCCGAGCTGATCTCGACCCTAAAGAGGATCAACAAGTCGCTGGAGCATTCGGCCAACGGCGCGGCGAACGACTCGGGAACCGAAGCAGGCCCGCAGCTCAGGCTGGGAGTGTTTGCCGATACCGCGAATCTGACGGACCGGGTCAACGAGAACCCGACCGTGATCGACTACCAGAAGCTGCTAGAGCGCGTCATCGGCAACCGGCGGATCGTACACGCGCGGGCGTATTGCCCGATTTACGCCGAATACGGCGGCCGGCTGGAAGACCAGCGCACCGTCTCACCGGTATGGGGCAAGGGCTACGACATCGTGACCAAGCCGGTGAAGATGTTCGCCGACGGGACGCGCAAAGCCGACCTCGACCTGGTGCTGGCGGTCGACGTCATAAGGCGCATCGAGTCGATGGACGTGCTGGCGCTGTTGTCGGGCGACGGTGACTTCGTTCCCGTGGTCGACCTGGTCCGTGAGAAGGGCGTGCGTGTGGAGGTGTACTCATTCGCGGAATCGATGGCCGAGGAGCTGCGCCTTCACACCGACGCGTTTTATGACCTACACGCGATGACCGAAGTCCACGCCCCGGCCTCGATCAGGTCCGTGGGGTAAGAGGGCCGGGGGGCCGGTTCAAACCCTCTTGATACGAGGCGTAATCTTCGACCTGGGAGACACGCTGGTCACCCAAGCGCCGCTGGCCGGGGGAGACGCAAACCTGGAAGCAGCCAGCGCGATCCTGCCGCTCGTCGAGGAGTACTCGGGGTACTCGCCCAGCGCCGAGGAACTCGCGGCGGCGATCGGAAGAAACCTGCAAGACGCGGTCGTCGAGTCGTACGAATCGAACCACTCCCAGCCTGACACGGAAGCGCTGTTTCACGACGTTCTCGACGACTTGGGGTGCAGCCTGCCGCGCGAACATGCCCGCACGGTCCTCGACGGCTACTTTCGGCGCTACTACGAAAGCATGGCGCCTCTCGCCGACGTGATGGAGACGCTGACGCTGGCGAAGGGATTGGCGCTCAAGCTGGGCATCCTCGCCAACGTTTTGTGGGGGCCGGAACTGCTGCGCGACCGGTTGCGGAGAATTGGCATCGCCCGTTCAATCAACTGCATGGTATTGAGCTACGAAATCGGGTGGATGAAGCCGTTTCCCGGCGCGTACCGCGAGGTCTTGCAGCGAATGGACCTCCGCCCGTCCGAGGTCGTGATGGTGGGCGACGATCCATACGTGGACGTTATAGGCGCGCAGCGCGCGGGCCTGAAGGCGATCTGGAAGCGGCTGGATATGGGTCTTGCACCGCCCGAAGGTGCACGCCCGCACCAGATAATCGACAGTATCCGCCAGCTGCTGCCGGCGGTGGCGGAGATGGTTTGATGCAGGCGCTCAAACGGGCCGCGCTGCGGCTGCTGCGTTTTCCGGGACCGACTCTCAACACCGCCTCGTCACGAAACATGCGAGCGCTTGGCGCGCGGCTTGCGGGTCACCGACGCGACGATCGATTACGGGTTCTGAACGTGGGCGGCGGCGGGCGGGCGCTCCCGGCGAACGATGTTGGCCGCGGCGTCGTGGACGCCACTATCTACCTGGACATCAGGCGCACGCCGCTCGTCGGGGTGGTTGGAGACGCGCTGGCGCTCCCGTTCGCCGACGGCTCGGTCGACGCGGCGCTTTCGCTGGCCGTCCTGGAGCACGTTCGCGACCCCGAGCTTTCGGTCGCTGAGATGCTGCGAGTGCTCAAGCCCAACGGTCTCGTCTATTGCGAGGTCCCGTTCCTTCAGGCTTATCACGCGGCGCCGCACGACTACACGCGGTATACGAATTCCGGGATGCGGCGTCTGTTCCGGGACTTCGACGAGATCGACCTCGGCGTGTGCACCGGACCCAGCTCGGCGCTTAGCTGGATTCTTCGCAGATACCTGGCGGGACTGCTGACCGGCTTCTCGGACAACCGGCGGGCGAAGTTCCTCGCCGAGTTCGTGGCGGCCTGGCTTACGTTCCCGATCAAGTATCTCGATTACCTGTTCGCCGGACGGCCGGCCGCTCCGGAGATCGCGTCGGCGTTCTACTTTCTGGGCAAGAAAAAGTAGGCCTACAGATCAAGCGGCGCTGGGGCTCTTGTTAAAATGTCTTTCACCCGAATGAGAGTCCGATGGTGAAGCCATGATCCCGAAAGCGGCCTTTGAAGCGGCCGGCAATTCCTCTCCCGGCCGCCGCCTGTTTGGAAGGCTTTTGAAACGCTCGATATTGCGAACGCTGGCGTGGCTGGCGCTGGGGTGTCTCGCTTTGGCCGCGTGCACGTCGGAATCCGGCAGCGGTTTTCGCATGGTTTCGGGGCCGGAACAACCGAGGACCAGGGCCGCCGGGGGCAGTGGATTTACGCCCGCGGTGACATTGGAACCGACAATGCCATCCACCGACGCCGACTCAGTAACGCAGGCGTTGATGGACCAGGGATATCTGCGACTCCGGCTCGGCGATTTCGAGGGGGCCGCCGAGGCATTCACCGGGCACATCGAGGAATACGGCGGCGAGGTTTCCGCACTCCTGGGAAGGGGCCGGGCGTGGGCCGGCGCGGGAGAGTTCGACAAGGCCATCGCCGACTTCTCGGCGGTGATAGAACTCGATGACGAGCATCCCGAGGCGTACGAAGAGCGAGCCGATGCGCTGATCGCCGCCGAGCGTCCGATAGAGGCGCTGGACGACTTGGGCCAGCTCGCCCGGTTGCGGCCCGACGATCCGACCGCCTACCGACGCCGGGCACTCTTATACATCCAGCTCGGAAGACCGGATATCGGTGAGCGTGAGATCGAACGGGCGGTAGCGCTATCCGGCAAGTCGGCATTCGATCATTACGTCCTGGGGCTGGCGAAATTCGGCCTGCGGGACTATGAGTCGGCGCTCGCAAGTCAAAACAGAGCGCTCGATATGATTCGAGAGCAGGATCTGGGAGACGGCTTCAGCGCGGCGGTCCTGACATCGCGCGGCGAAACCAATCTTCGCCTCGAAAAACACGATCGAGCTTACGAAGACTTGACCAGAGCGCTCCAGCTTGGCGGCCCGAGCATATCGGTCTACGAGCTGCGGGCTCAGGTCTCTTATTCGCGAGAGCGCTACGACCAGGCCGCCGCCGATTACGCGCTCGCCATACAAGTCGACCCGAACAGCGCGCGCCTGTATAACAACCTGGCCGATTCTCGGATGCTGGCCGGCAACCTCGATCTGGCCCTTCAGAACATCGAAACGGCGTTGCGGCTGGACCCGACTTTCGCGACGGCCCATCAGACCAAGGGCGAGATCCTGGAGAAGCTGGGCCGGATAGACGACGCCAACGAGAGTTTCGACAACGCGGCGGAGCTGGGCTTTTCCGCCGATTCGGTCGAGTCGCCCGAAGAGTGAGTCCGCAGCCGGGCTAAGCGACCGTCACTTCGCGGCCGAGACGGGCCGATTCGTATATGGCTTCTGTGAACCGAACCACGGCGAGACCGGCTTCGCCCGGCGCCTTCACGTCGTCGCGTCCCAGGATCGCGTCTACGAAGTTCGCGTCGGGAGTCGATCCTTCGGGCAGATCGCCAAGTTCGACCGGCCCATCGCTGAAGCTCTGGTGGAACATCTCGACCTGCGAGCGACCGGGTATTCGCCCGGCCTCTATTCGAATGGAACCTTTGGAGCCGAAGATGTTCACGGATTCGTAGATCGATGGGACCGAGCGTCCTACCACCGCAATGCTGCCGAGGCAGCCTCCGGCGAACGTCAGGGAGACCGAGCTGTTGATCTCCACCGGCGCGCTGAGGTTCGACGAGTAGGCCGAGACCCTGTGCACGTCCAGCCCGGTAGCGAACAGGAGAAAATCGAGCAGATGGCTCCCCGTGTCGAGGAGCATCCCCCCGCCTGAAATCGCAGGGTCCTGACGCCACTTGCCGCGGGAGAGGTCCATCCAGCCCTGACTCAGCACGACCGACACGAACTCAAGCTCGCCGAGAGCGCCCGAGCCGACTATCTGTCTGACGTATCGAAAGTTGGGTTCGTACCGCCGCTGGTAGGAGACCAGCAGCACCTTGCCCGCCTCGTCGCGCCCGGCCAGCACTTCTTTGGCCTCGTCGGTCGAGATCACGAGAGGCTTTTCGACCAGAACATGGCAACCCGCTTCGAATGAGTCGACTATGTGCGCGGCGTGCAGCGCGTGCGGGGTTGCGATCTCGACCGCGTCGGGACCGGCTTCCTCAAGCAGGGAACGGTGATCGGCGAATTCAGGCGTGCCTTCCAGGGCCGGAAATCGCTCCTTCATCCGCGCTATCGACTCCTCGCTCGTATCGGCGAGTCCCACGATCTCGACCTCTGGAAAGGACAGGAGATTGCCGATATGACCCGCAGCCATGAAGCCGCCGCAGCCGACTATGCCCATTCTTATCGATGCGATGACGCCACCCTCCTGCTACGTGTTTCCGTCGGCTCTCAGCCAACCGATAGGATAGCCGCCGCCCTCCGACGCAGCTGGTCGGCGACGATGTTGAGATTGCCGGGAGATGCGGTAATTGTCGTCCGACGAGTCCTAGTTTTGCCCGTCGTCGCCGTTGTCCGGAGTTGGCGTAGCATCGGGTGTCGCCGTCCCGGACTGAATGACGATACTGACTGCTACCAGCGCGCCGTTCTCTCCCGGCGATGCGATGATCACGGCTGTCGCCCCGACCTCGATTACGCCTTCAACCACCGTCGCGTCTTCGCCCTCCAGGATAATGGTCACCGTCTGGCCATCGATCTCGACCGACCCTTCGCTGACGGCGGTGAGTACGCCCTCGATCGTGACCTGAGTCTCGTCAGCCGGCGGGGTGACAGTGGGAGTGGAAGTCTCGGAAGCTTCGGGTGTGGGCGTCGTTTCAGTTTCCGAGCCGCCGGACTCCGTTTCAGGGTCGTGGATTATCAACGAGACCGCGGCGAGAACGTTGCCGGGCCGCACGTAGCCTATGACCTGAACCATCACTCCGACCTCGAGCGACTCCAGGCTCACGGCGCCGGTGTCAAGGAGCTTGGCGATGTCGATCGTGCGACCGTCAACCTCGATTGAGGAATCGGTTATGGCGGTGATGGAGCCGGATATCTCGAACTCGGGCTTTGGAGTAGCAGTCTCGTCGGGTTCCGGAGCAGCCGTCGGAGACGGTTCCGGCGTTGGGGTTTGGCTCGGCGTCGGTGTCGGCGACGGCGTCTGGGTCGCCTTGTCCGGGAGCGTTTGAAGCTCCAACAGAACGACCGTTCCATCCGCCATCGGAATGCCGCGAATCCGAACATGGACTCCCACACCGGGCTTGCCCAGCACGACGGGATCAGGCACCACGTTAGCGTCGAGCACTATCTTGCGTCCGTCCACTTCCAGCACGGACTGTGACATCGCCGTTATTACGCCCTCGATCTGAACGGCTTCCGGCAACGGCGTCGGCGTGGGGGCGGGAGTGGCCGTGGGTTCCGGAGCAGGTGTTTCGGTCGGTTGAGGAGTCTGCTGTTCGGCGGCATCAGTGGTACCGGTTTGACCGGAAGAATCATCTTCGCCGCCTTCAGTGGCGGTGCCCGACGGCGTGGCCGTGGGCTGTACGGTGGGCGCCAAGGTGGCCGTCGGAGTCGCCGTTGCGGGAACGCGCGGCGGAGTCTCTACCCGCGCAGGCGTAGTTTCCTGCTGCAAATGGACCGCCGGAGGAGCGGTGGGAATTCTGGAGAGATGAGTCTCGGCATTCTTGAGCACGGCGACGACGATTTCCCGATGCTGCGGCGGTCCTGAGGGGGCCATTAGCTCAAGCCGCCGGCGGTGCCCCTCCAGCCGGATGTGGAAGTTGGAACGCGATTCGGTAAAACGCTGACGTACGTGGGCGGCGTCGGCCTGCGAAAGCGATTGGAGTTTCTGGAGCCCGTGATCGAGCATCTGCTTGTAGTGGGCCGAAATGCGGTCGAGTCCCTCGCCTCCTTCGGACAGAGCCACGTGCTCCATCTCTTGCAGCCGACGGCCGGCGACGTCGATATACACATCGGCCTTGCGGTCTTCGGGAGCCAGCTCGATTCGGACCCGGTCGAGGGCGAGCTTGTATCCATATAGGGGGCTGGAGGGGCTGCTTACCGAAGCCGCGAGCGTGGCGCCGCTGCCCAATACCAATGCCAGGAAGACGACCGCCGTCGCCGTAGCTAGCCGGGATGCGGCCAGCAGCCGTCCGAACCTGTCGGCAAGCCCGCGCCAACTCGAACCAGACCGCCTGGACTCCACTAGCTGGTCGAGCTCGCCGAGCACCAGGCGTTCGCCAAACGAGAGCGCCGCCTTGGAAGGCGGCGGGGGAGTGAGGTCGGCCAAGGAATCGCTCAGCTCAAGATAGTTGCGGACGAGATCGGCGTGCTCGGGATATCGGGCCAGACAGTCGTCGAGCGTCCATTCGCCGCTGAGATAGCGGTCGACGCAGGTGCTGATGACTCTTTCGACCGTGCGGTCTTTCACTAGTCGGACTCCCTGGCGAGAATCGCCCTGAGAGTCGTCATCGCCCTGAACTGCAACGCACGAACGGCTGTCTCCTTTTTGCCCAGAATGGCGGCTATTTCGGCGTGATTCATGTTTTGCGAGAACCGGAGCGCCACGACTTCCATCTGGTCGGGAGTGAGCTGCTTAAGGGCGTTCGCAAGCTCCTCCGACTGGGCCATTTGACCGGCAAAGTCGCCGGACTCGACGTGATCCCGCATGTGCACGTCGGGATCAAGACTTACGGAGCTTCGCGAACGCCGCCAGTGGTCGGCGACGGCGTTGCGCGCGATTCTGAACAGCCATCCCGTGAATTGGGGTATCGAGCGGTGCTGATATCTTCCGATTGCCCTCAACGCTTGCATGAAAACCTGATTCGTGAGGTCCTCGGCCAGCTCCCGATTTCGCGTTCGATACTCGATAAACCGATGTATGCGGGGCGCGAATTCACGATATAGCTGGCCAAAGGCGTCTCTATCCAGATCGCTGGCTCGGCGAATCGTCTCGTCGAGGTCATGATCTGGCTTGATTTTGGGTAGCGGTATTCCCATCCCTCGGTGGTCCCCGTCGTCTATAACGCCAACTCGCAATTCGCGTTACGCGACGGGCGCGTTTTTAGACGCATGGCTGTTCCGCCCGGATAACGTGGAGCGAGTCCCGGCGGAGGGAGACCGCCCATTCCCTATGTTCTCCAACGCGCATCACGCCATAGACGCGGGCGGGCAAGTCGATTTGAAGGATGGTTGGGTCGGACCCCTCGCCGGAACCGTCAACCTGAAACTGGAGCGTGTACAGGGAACCGCGCGCCTTGCGGTCGACGACGACGCCGGAGACGTTGTTTTCGCGACTGTTTCGGGAAGGCCGCCTGTCCTTGCGTATCAGCAAGACCGATTCCGGGCGGATGCAGATGTGGACGCGGTCGCCTTTTGAAAACGGATATGGGTTGGTCAAGACGGCGAAATCCCTGGTGCGCACCGTGAGCTCTTTTTCGGAGCTCTCCTCGACGACGCCGTCCAGAACGTTGGCGGTGCCGGTCAAGAGGGCCACACGTCTTGATTTGGTTTATCGATTGATAGGGTGATTGGAGTGAGCTTGGATAATGGTGTCGCCG
>JAPOVO010000451.1 GCA_026708165.1 Chloroflexota bacterium
CGGTCGACGAAGCGCTTGCGCGGCTCATTCCCCCGATCCGGACCGTTAGAAAGGAAACGGACCTTCCGATCTCGGTAGATACGTATAAGGCGCGGGTCGCCGCCGCAGCGCTCGACGCCGGCGCGGATTTTGTCAACGACGTTTGGGGACTGCGGCGCGATGCGGAGATGGCGGGCGTCGTGGCGCAGGCGGGTTGTCCCGTGGTGATAACACACAACCGGCGGGCGCGGCCGCGGATCGGGTCCATAGGCGGGCACTACCCAAACTCTGAGTACGACGACATCGTGCGGGACGTGATCGGCGATCTAACCGGGCAGATCGATTTCGCGACCGCGTCGGGAATCGACATGGATCGGATAATAGTCGATCCGGGGATCGGATTCGGTAAGTCGCCGCCTCAGAATCTCGAGCTTATTCCGCGTCTCGCCGAGTTGGACGAGCTAGGCCTTCCAATGATGATCGGCCTCTCGCGGAAGTCGTTCATAGGATTCGCGCTCAATGATGGGAATGCGGACCGAACGTCGGGCACTGCGGCCGCAACCGCGCTTGCAATATTGGCTGGGGTTGACATAATTCGCGTGCATGACGTGCGCGCAATGGTCGCGGCCGCCAGAGTAGCGGACGCGCTAGCGCGCGGGGATTCGCAGCGGGCCGTCGAGGAATGACGGCAATCATGCTCGTACGCGGACGGTGGAATAGAGTTAAGCTGCCGAGGGATCGAGACTGGGAACCGTTGGCGTGGATTGGCAAGGCAGCAGGCTAAGGTGAGGCCGCAATTGGTGAAGGATCGCCATCTTCTTCTACAGCTTGTATTAGTCGTTCTGGGGGCGGGCACAGTTGTGTTCGGGGTGATCACGCTCGTTGCGCCCTACTACGCATTGACGCAACTGGGCCTTTCCGACCTGAGCGACTCTGGGCTGTTTGCAGGCTCACTCTTGGGGGCCTTCATGGTGCCTTGGGGAGCGAGTCTCGTGGTTGCAGGCCGCAACCGAAACAGCGGCAGAATGTGGGTTGCGCTGACTCTTGCAAACTCGACAGCGGTGATGGTGGTGCTGGTGTTTTTCCTTGGCAAGGGGACGATTTCGCTGGGCGGCGTCTGGCCGCTGATGGTGATCTACGGTATTGGGCTCGCTGGGACCGCAGGTCTCGGGCATCGGCAGCTTCGCGGACAGGAGGACGTGCAGATAGTCCAACCGGACCGCAGTTCGCCGACCGCGCAGGACTCGTATCGGATAAACCTGGAGTCAGAGTCGGACCGGGAGGACATTCTGTACTAGGGCGTCTGGTTAGCGACGCCGTCGGGGTAGCTTTCGCCTCGGGACTCTAGACGGTGTTTGCCAGAGCTAGGCGTAGCTAAGACTGTCTGCAAGACGGTACAAGCCGAGTCCGTTGCTTCCTTTTATGAGCACTACGTCGCCATCTCGCAGTTCAGTGTGGAAGTAGTCTGCGATGGCTCGAATCGACTCCAAAATCGTTGCCGAGTCGGAGAGATCGGACCCATAATGACGGATCCGGCGGAGATCAAGGCCCGCCAGGACCGCCGCCTCGCCGATCATTCGTGACTTGTCGCCGATCGTTATCAACTGGTCTAGAAAAGCCGCCGAAGATCCGACTGCCCGGTGATCGGTCTCGGTGAAGTCGCCGAGCTCAAGCATGTCGCCCAAAACGGCGATTTTGCGGCCTTCCACAGCCGCGTTCGCAAGCTCCGAGAGTGCGTATTGCATCGAGTTCAGATTTGCGTTGTAACTGTCGTCGAGGATAGTCGCTCCACCGGCCCTACGGACTTCCATCCGATGCGGCGCGGGTGTGAATGCGCCGAGTCCGTCGACAAGCGTGTCGAAATCAACGCCGAGCGCTTCGCCACATGCCAGGGCCGCGGCAAAGCCGCTGGCGAGATGACGGCCAATAGCGGGGACCTCGATTGTCCCGGATTTCGCGCCCGATAGCACCACGACGCGGCAGCCTCGAAGCCCGTCAAGAGCCGAGTAGCGCGCAGAAACGCCTTCTCCTTCGGACTGGCCAAACCAGACTATTCTCGCGCCGGTGCGCCCGCGAATGGAATGCGACCGGGGATCGTCGCGATTGAGGACGACTACTCCGTCAGGGCGTATCGATTCGGCGAGCTCGCCTTTGGCCTTTGCCACGTTTTCGGCGGAGCCGAAGAGACCTACGTGAGCGCGACCAACATTGCAGATGATCCCGGCATCAGGCTCGGCAATGGCGCAGTATTCCGCTATCTCGCCGACGACCTGAGCGCCCATCTCGACGACGGCGAAGTCGGTCGTGGAGTCGATTTCCGAGAGCGTAATCGGCACGCCAAGCTCGTTGTTGAAGCTGCGCGCGGACTTGACTGTCGTACCTGCCGCGGAGAGCGCGGCCGCAAGAGCCTCCTTGGTCGTGGTCTTGCCATTGCTGCCGGTTACTCCGATAACCGTTGCGGCACCGGCACGGCGAAGGTGTGTCCCCAGCTTTCCCAGCGCGTCCACGGAATCTTCGACGACCACCTGACGGTCGGAAGGCCACTCGGGACTTGGTTCCTGAACGATCGCCGCCGCCGCGCCGCCAGCGAACGCATCGGCAACGAATCTATTGCCATCGCCCGACTCGGTGCGAATCGCGACGAACAGGCGGCCGGTCAACTCAAGCCGGGAATCAATCTGGACTCCGTTTACCTCGACGTCTTGAGCGCCTTCGGGCGGACTGCGCCCCGAGGCGATGAAGACGTCGGCAACGGTGAACAACGGCCGCTTTCAGCTAAAGCTGGGCGTGCGGCTAGCCTTCCGCTTCGATCTCGTCCAACAGCGCGCGAAGGTAGTCGTAATCCTCCTTTGTCTGGGCGTTCCGGTCACCCGCGCCGGAGTACTCAAGCCCATAGGGACCTCGAAAGCCGGTTTTGTACATGTCGCGGAGAATGATGGAGTAGTCGAGGTCGCCAGTACGAAGCGGGTAGTGGTAGTCGGTGTCGCGGCCGAACCGGCGGCAGTTCTTCAAGTGGGCGTAAGCGAGATAGGGTGCGGCCGCCTCAACGGCTTCGCCGGGCGACTCGGCGTGGTCGTAGCCATGCATGTTGGCGGGATCGTAGTTGACCTTGAGTCTGGGGCTGCCGACAGCTTCGATGATTCGCAATGCCGAGCGAACAGTGTCGTGAAGCATGTTCATGTGCAACTCGAAAACCACGTCGATTTCGGCCGCCTCGGCGGCCTGCGCAATCAGGCTGGAGGCTTCAATAGCCCGGTCGTAATGAGCGTCCGTCGCCATGGCCGAGCCGCTGTCGTGATAGGAGCCGCTCGGAGATGAAAGAGGACTTATCCAGCCATTGATTAAATCGAAATCCAGCTCCGCGAGAGCGGCTACGTAGTCACCCAAGGACGCCAGGGTCTCGCGACGGGCGGTTTCGTCGTCGGTCGTGGTGTCCATCTGCAACGACCCGACAGCCAACTTCATACCTTCCGACTCGGCGATGGCCTTTAGCTCCTTCTGGCTCGCCAACGGGTCGTCCGGGTGGCTGTAGTGGCCCGGATACGCCTCTATTCCATCGAAGCCGAACTCCCGGGCACGCCGCGCCGCAAGCTCAAAGGGCTGGTCGCGATAGTTCCAGCCGTGAAGAAAGATCTTCTGCATGTTCCGCCTCCAAAGGCTCCAGATTCGGTATCCGTTCCGTTGCAACCCTGACCTCGAAAACTGGTCAAGTTGAACTTTGCCAGTCGTCCCTCAGTCGGGGCAGCATCTGCGTGATTATTTCATAGCTGATCGTTCCGACTCTATGTGCGGCTTCGTAAGCGGAGAGAGTTTCTCCACTCTGGGTTCCGATCAGCACGACCTCGTCTCCCTGTTTGACTCCGGGGATGTCGGTAACGTCGATCATGAACATCTCCATGCAGACGTTTCCAACGACTTGGGCCTTGCGGCCTCGAACCAGAACAGGCCCCCAACTATTAGGGCCGCGGCGAAACCCGTCGCCGTAACCGGCCCCGACGACGGCGATAGTCGAGTCACGCTCGAGCTTGCCCGCGCTTCCGTAGCTGACGTAGGTTCCCGCGGGCAGCTTTTTGACCTGTGCGACTCTCGCCGACATGGTGACCGCGGGAGAGAAGCCGCCCGGCAGCGGGGACTCAAGAGATGGATCAAGCCCATAGACGGCTATACCGCAACGGACCATGTCGTACCGAGACTCCGGTATGTGGATGGCGGCGGCAGTGTTGGCGGCGTGCACGATGCCGGGATCAATTCCCCTAGAGCGGATTTCGGAAAGTGCGCGGTCGAACACCGCGAGCTGTCCCTTGGAGTGGGTCTTGTCCGACTCGCCGGCACGGCCCAAATGGGTCATAACGCCCGCAAGCTCCAGCGAGTCCAAGCCGACTATGTATTCCGCCAGGCCGGGGGCATCATCGGGCGTCGCTCCCAGGCGGCCCATTCCGGTGTCGATCTTGAGATGAACGGGCAGTATCTTGCCCATCGATGAGGCCGCTCGCCGCAGCGAGTCAATTCCCCGGCGGTCGAAGACCGTAGGTTGGCAGTCGGCGCTGACCGCCCAGCGCGCATGGGCCGGCGGGGTATGACCGAGCACGAGAATGGGAGCTGTGATTCCAGCGCCCCGTAGGTTCGGGACTTCCGAGAGCCGGGAAACGGCGAATCCCGACACGCCGCCCCGCAGCGCGGCGGCGGCGATCCGCTGAGCACCGTGTCCGTAGCCGTCGGCCTTGATGACGGCAAATAGCTGGATGTCACGCCCGACAACTTCCAGTATGCGCCGAACGTTCGATTCAACCGCACGCAGATCGATATTTATCCACACGGGACCGTCGGCGTTTACGGTGTGAACGCTCGCCGAGGCACCGTCATCTGCCGCTGTTTCAGGCGTGGGACCGGTTGACGAGATCGCCGACGCGATCTCATTGACATCCATTTCCAAAGCCGCGGCGACGGCGGCCGCGGCGACCGCTGAGTCCGGTTCCGAGGTGACTTGAGCATTCAGATGGGCGGTGGCGCGGTTTCCGTCGACTGAGAGCGTGAACTCCATGGAATCGCGACATCGCCTGATACAGGTCGCGGAGATGTGAGAATCCGAATCGATTCCGTAGGTGATCGGGTCTAGCCGGTTGTGGTACTTGGGTGCTGCGGCGCGTTCAGACGCGGAAACGACAAAATGGCCGCCGGGCATGATTGAGTCCGCCAGAGCCTTCTCAATCGGACCGACGTAGGGAGGGAACTTCCCGGCGCGTTTTGAGTTTTGAGGCAGGAGGACCACTCTGGGAGATACGACCTTGGTGAAGTCTTCGAGGACTTCCGGCGGGTAGTCGGACAAGTCGATAAGCGCCAGATCGTGACCGGGATGCAGACCGCCGAGCGAGAGCCACAGGTCCGACGGGTCCTTAATCGGCTTGACGGGGCGGAAAACGTCGAACCGGTTCGAGAGAATCTTCGATAACAGCGCCGTGATTGACGCGTCCGGTTCGACACTTGCTATTGCAACGATCTCCGTTCCGAAGTTGCGGATGGCGAATTGCGCGTAATTTCGGATGGCCACCTTAGGGTCGGGGACGGTCAGCACAGGGGCGTGAGGAATTCCGTTCCAGGTCTCGCAAAGAGCGGCGGACGCCCCTGTCTCGAGTGCCTGCTCCACGCGTAGTTGGCTTGCAGCGTCGAGGGCGACATACAGATCACCCGGCGAAGCTTCGCGGGCGTTCCTACAGAACCTGGCAAGCCGCTCCGGAATGTTCCGCGATTGCGGTCGCGCGCCGGTAGCAGCGATGAGATCGGCGAGATGTATCAAGCTAGCTCGCCGGGCGCGGAGCGAGGGAATCGATCAATTTGACCAATTTGCCGGAGAGTCCGGCTTCCACCGCGCGTCTCACCGCTTCTTCCACGTACAAGTTTCGGCGGTGGCGTTGCACCGCAGCGAGCTCGTGGCGCCCCTCCCGCGCGAATCTCGCTCGACGCAGTGCGAGCGTGCCCACGTAGTCGATGCATCGGGCGACGGCGGCCAGATGGACGCGTCTTCGAAATTCGGGATTCGGGTCAACGCGGCCCGCCAAACGCGCGTAGCGATCGATCAAGGAGTCCTCCTCCCGGCCAAGATTGACCATTGGGTACGAGAGGAGCTCGGACAAGTCCATCTCCGCCGGTCCGGTGGACAGAGTTTCGAAGTCGACGATGGTCGTACGCCCCGTTTCGCTTACGCACAGGTTTAGGGGTGAGTATGAGCCATGAATGACGCGCCTTCGCCCCTTCAAAAGCGGACCTACAACACCGTCGTGGAACTCGGCGTTTCGTTCAGCGGCGGAGAACGGCAGCTTATCGCTGGAGGGTACGCAACGCTTCAGAGCTATGGCGAACCTGGCCATCATGGTCCCAGCCGTGATTCGGTCGAGGTTTGAGCTGTAGCACAAAGCGCGAAAGATCGGTGAGTGAAGATCGGTCTGGCGATGAAGCGCGGCCAGCGAGTCGATTGCGCTAAGCATTAGCCGCCTGCGGGCCTCCGGTGGCGAAGTCTCCAACTCGACGTGAAGTGTAGTGTCGCCGAGGTCTTCAAGGACCAGAAAGGCGCTGTGCCCCTCGGTTATGGAACCGCCATGAATGGTTGGAACGAGACCGGGAGCCAAGCGTCCCAGTAGATTCAAGGCGCGCTCTTCTCGCCGGAATCTGTGGTCAAAGTACTGATCCGTCGCGTGGTGGTAGTGCTTAACGACGTAGCTCTTCGGTCCGGGAGTCTCCATGGGTAGCCGCAAGCGCCATAGCCCGTGCCGGGACTCCGGGGTAACCAACTGCCATTCGACGTGTTCCTGATCGACCACGGTTTCAAGTCCCAGAATCGCCAGTATTGCGGGAGCGAATGGACGACGGGCGATTCCAGCCATCACCTGGGTGGGTTGCTGATTTCGGTCAGGTCTGTGTCTCCATTTGGTCGAAATTCATCGAAAATGCGTCGTGCAGAGACAGGGTTCATTTTCACGAGAAGCGGCGGCATAGCGGTCCGACGTTCGGATCCGGAGCAGGGCTTTGCAGCGACTACAGACGATAGCCGCATTCGGAGGATGCGTTGCGGGCGACCGGCGCAAAGCTGGAGCTCCGACCGGTTGCCCGTTTCGACTAGACGGAAGAATGCCGGCCTAAACGTGGATGATCCGAACCACAGAAAGCCGAGGATGACGATCGCGATTACGTATGCGGCAATCAGCGCCGCGGGAGTCCCAAGAAACACTGTTACCGTCGCCAGCACGGCCAGCAAGACTCCGACACCGTAGAGCAGAGACGTAACCCCGCCCCGCGACATTCCGATCAGCTCCAGGTGGTGGTGCAGCGGAGCGGCGACGAACGGAAGAGGAAACTCGGAATAGTGCACCGTTTTCCTGTCAGGTCCTCCCAAGAACTCGAACCGGCGATACAAAGGCACCAGTATTTTCGCCTGCACGAACGATGAAAGTCCCTCCAGGAGATAGACCCCGGCGACGATTGGAAGGACCAAGTCGATGCCGGCAGCGACCGCCGACCCGACCAAAAGTGCTCCTATGGCGAGCGCGCCGGAGTCGCCGAGGTAGGCTTTCGCCAGCCGGCGGGACTTGGAGCCCTTTGTCCAGTTTGACGGCAAGTTGAACAGCAGAAAACCAAGACACGCACTAGCAAGCGCAACTATCGCGGGGATCCCAGCCTGGTTGATTACTACCGCCGCCTGCCCGAGGTCGGCGTATCTAAACTCGCCGCCGCCGAGTTGTTGGATTCCTATCACGGCGATCATCCAGCCAGCGGCCGGTATGGCCAGTCCCGTGGTCAAGCCGTCGATACCGTCGCTGAACCCTGCCCCGATGGTAACGGTGAAAAGCATCCCGGCGATCCAGAGGAACGCCACAACTGAGCCCGCCGCGCCTGATCCGGTCCAATGCGACAGTGAGAGCGCCGAACTCGCATTCGCATCGACAAAGGAGAACAGGAGAGACGCTCCGACAAGTGATCCGGCCAGCGCCTTAAGGAAACTCGTGCGTTCCGAGAAACCGGTCCTGGTACTTGGCCGGGACTTTAGAACGTCGTCCGCGAAACCCAATACAAAGAACATGACACCAGTTAGCAGTACCGGCCACGGGACCTCCGCGCCCAATGCCACGGCGACCCCGGACGCTCCCCCTACCGCGACGACCATAGCTGCGCCGCCAATCATGGGGAGTCTGCTGGATGCTCCCACGCCGGGCCGGTAAAGCCCCTGCTTGGATTCGGCTGAAATGAACCTTGGGAAGGCGAGTAAACCGACGGCTGCAATGACCAGGGCGAGCACAAACGCCGATCCGCCGATTGCAAGAAGATCGAGTGAATTTGGCGTCAGCGTAATTCAGCTCCAGCCGGGACCGCCATTAACCGGCCTCTGCAAGAACGTCGTCATAGATAGACTCTATTTTGCGTGCGCCCGCTTCCCAGGAGAACCGTTCGCAAGCGCGGCGCCGGAGGCTGGCCCCCAACTCGGCCCGTAAGTTGGCGTCGGTAAGGAGAGCCAGGATTTCGTGGGCAAGCGATCGCGGATTTCCAGGGAGTGCGAACCGACCGAACTCCCCAAGCAGCTCACGGGCCACCGGCGCCTGATATACGACGGTCGGGATCGCGCAGGCCATGTAGTTGAGCAATTTGCCGTTGCCCTCGGTCTCGGAGGCCTTGGGAGAGACTGCCCCGCCAATCGCGGAGAGAAAGGCCGGGCGCTGGGCATGGGGATGGCGCCGGGCGGGGGGGACGCTGGC
>JAPOVO010000499.1 GCA_026708165.1 Chloroflexota bacterium
CCGAAGTTACTAGTCCCGCTCAACGCCTTTATCCAGATTCGAGCGTATGGGAGCAGGGCAGGCGTGTCAAGGACTCAGGCCCAACCAAAGCCTACAGCCGTTCGCGAATCGCTCCCACACAGTTGGGCGCGGATGGATTCCGATCGGATCGGTGGTCCCTCGAAGCCTTCCCTCATCGACGACGGTGACGGAAAGCTCCCTTCGTCAGTCTGTCTCCTAAGGAGCGGGGGGCCTGTCCGATGCGCCGTCTACGAGCTATTGGCCACCGGCGGCTTTGTCCACTCGCGCAGCAGTCGCGTGATGAGTCGAACGCCCACGCCGGTGGCGCCACCGGGAGAGTGCGGCTTGCCTTTGTCGCTCCAGGCCGTTCCGGCAATGTCCAGGTGCGCCCAAGGAACGTCTCCGGCGAAGTGCTTGAGGAACATCCCGCCCGCTATCGATCCTGCCGAGCGGCCGCCGGTGTTATTGATGTCGGCAATCTTGCCCTTGATAGCCTCTTCGTACTCGTCCCACAGTGGGAGCTCCCAGACCCGCTCGCCCGTATAGTCACCCGCCTGCCTGAGCCGGTCCACGAGGTCGGTGCTCGTGGACATTACGCCGGTGGCTTCGTGCCCCAGGGCGACGATTATGGCTCCGGTGAGCGTCGCCAGATCGACAATCGCGTCGGGTTTGAATGTGTGCGCGTAATCGAGAGCGTCGGCGAGAATCAGCCTTCCCTCGGCGTCCGTGTTCAAGACCTCGATGGTCTTACCCGACCTGGCCGTCAATACGTCGCCCGGCTTGAGCGCCAAGCCGTCGGGCATGTTCTCGGTGGCTGCGATCAGGCCGACGACTCTCACCGGCAACTCAAGCGCGGCCGCGGACCTTAAAATCCCAACCGTCGCCGCCGCACCGGACATGTCCATCTTCATCTCGTCCATGCCCGATCCGGGTTTGATCGAGATGCCGCCAGAGTCGAACGTCACGCCCTTGCCGCACACGGCCAGCGTTCCGCGCGAGGTGCCCTGCGGTTCGTATTCCATGACCACGAACCGCGGCTCCTCGCGGCTGCCTTTGGCCACGCCCCATAGCGCGCCCATATTCATGCGCCTAATGCGCCCCGGACCGTATACCGAGCACTTGATGCCTATGTCTTTGCACATCGCCCGCGCCTCATTGGCGAGAGCGGTGGGTGTCAAGTGGGACCCGGGCGAATTGACCAGGTCCCTTGCAAGGTTGACCGACTCGCCCAGAATCTGGGCATCGCCGACTCCGGCCCGAATCTGGCGGACCTTGGAGCGGTCGAACTCGACGATCTTGAGAGACTGAACCTCTTTCTTGACCTCACCTGAATTGCTCTTGTACTGATCGAACCTATACAGGCCCAGGATCGCTCCGAGAGCAGTCGCTTCCGCGGCTTCGGCCACTTGCAGCCCGCCCGCCCCTGCTCCGAAAGCGATGGAGGCTATGTTCTTGGCGCCGAGGTCTCTCGCCTTGGTGAATGCGGTCGCTGCGGCTTGGAGAGCCTTGTTCGCTGTGAAGTCGGCTTCCTTGCCAAGCCCGACCACCACTACACGGTCTGCGGCAATGCCTCCGGCATAGACCACGGCTGTCGAATTCAACTCGCCTTTGAAATCGCCGAGATCGAGGATTCTCGTGATCGCGCCGCCAGTCGCTTCATCCACCGCCGCCGTCGCTCCTCCAGGCTTGATTTCCTCGAAGAGGTTGACAACGAGCGTGTCGACTTTCTGATCCTGAATGCTGCCACCGGCGGCTGTGATTTTCACGATTCTCCCCCTGTGCTGGGCTAGCTTGAAGTCAGCGGCGGGACTGGCCCGAGAGTGTCATTTGAGAGGCGAATTATAACGACGGTTGGGGTGAGTGCGGCGTCTTCACCGGCGGGTCAGCTCCGCGATCATCCCCTCCGTCATCTGGTCGAGGTCGAATCGGGAGCGCCATCCCCAGTCCGCGGCGGCGTCAGAGGCGTCGAATTCGGTGGGCCAGCTTTCGACGATGGCGTTGCGCACGGGATCGGGGTTGTAGCTGATTTCTACGTGGGGCAGTTGCACTTTCAATGCTGCCGCCATTTCCTCCGCCGAAGGGCCGATTCCGTTGAGCTGGTAAACGCGCCTGGTCAGGGCGCTGGCCGGAGCGTCATGGAGATCGAGCAAGGCGCGCACGGCATCCTCGACGTAGATTAGCGGAGCGCGGGTCTGCGGCTTGAGATAGAACTCGTATTTGCCGTTCTGGACCGCCTCCCGGTAAAGCAGCGAGCAGAACCCGCTCGCGCCTCCCGGAGCTCCGCGCGGTGCAACGACGGCCGCCAGCCGGACGCAGCGGAAGTCCAGCTCGAATCGATTGTAGTAATAGACGCCCAGCCGTTCCCCGGCGACCTTTGTAGCGCCGTACAGGCTGACCGGCCACTGCGGCGCGTCAACGTGTACTGGTTCGCTCACGCCCGCGCCGAAGCTCGCGACTGTGCTGGTGAACACGATTTTTCCGACGTTGAATACTCGGGCCGCTTCGAGCACGTTTCGGGTGCCCTCCATATTCACCTTCCAAGCTCGGTCCGAGTAGTCCTCCGCGTCGCCCGACAACAGCGCTGCCATGTGGAAGATCGAATCGAAGCCCGATTCTTCGACCAGTTCGAAGAAGTCGTCCTTAGCCGATAGGTCGCCGATCACCGTGCGGCATTGCCCCAGCTCCGGAATGTTGGTTTCGGGCGATTCACGGACGTCGAGCAGGGTCAGATCGTCACCTCGCCGTACAAGCGGAACGAGCAAGCGCGACGCGAGATTGCCTGTCCCGCCGGTAATCAGGATCCTCAAGCGACTGTCCCGTGGCTTCGAAGACGCTGATGGCGGGGGGCTCTAGTTGCCAAGTCCCTCGTCCAGATGTCCAAAAATCTTCTGCAAGCGTTCGCGGTCCGCGCGCGGCAGCGGCCCTTGCCCGATGGCGCGAATGTTGCTTTGCAGGTGATCCGCGTTCGCCGTTCCAGTGAGCACGGTCGATACGATTGGCGGTTCCAGCGCAAACCGGTAGGAGGCGGCGGGAACCGATTCGACGTCGCCGTGGACGAGCCAGCCTAGCGGTTCTTTATCCGGCACGGAATCCGGATCGATGAGCTTCCTCGACTTGAGGTCGGCGACTACTTCTTCAAGTCGAGCCGGTCGGCTCATTGCCCGCCGCACAGCCATCATGATTATCACGCCCATATTGCTTTGCTCGCATTGCGGGAAAGCAAGCCGCTCGGCGTTCTGACAGAGCACGTTGTAGGTGATCATGGCGGTGTCGAAGTGGCCGTCTTCGGCCATTTTCTGGATAACCCGGTGCATCTTGTCGGTGCTGCCCGTTTCGGTGACTCCCAGAAATCTGATCTTCCCCTTCTCCTTCAGGCGGAGCAGCGCAGGCAGGTGCCGGTCGACCATTTCGTCGTAACGTGAAGGCAGGACGCCGTGCGCTTGGTAGACATCGATATATTCAACGCCGAGCCGCTCGAGACTGCGGTCGAGTTTGGCTTCCAGGGTCTTTCCGTCGATCAGACCGCTGTCGCCGGCCACGTCGTCTCCCCCATGGTGATACCTGTATTTCGTCGCGAGCACGTAGTCGTCTCGGGGAACGCCACGTAGGGCCCTGCCGAGTCGCAACTCGCTGTCTCCGTAAGCCTCGGCCGTATCGAAGAAGTTGACGCCGGCGTCCAGTGCCTGGTGTACGACCCGGGCGGCGTCGCCCTCCGCGACTCCCGAGCGCTGTCCCATCAGGCTCGGCCCGCCGGTGCCCAGGCTCAGGAGCGATACTTCGAGACCGGTTCGCCCCAGCACTCTTCGTTGCATGATTTCGGATTCTAGCAGTGGATCGCTCAAGCATTTCCCGCCAGATCGGAGCGGGCCGCATTGATCGAAAGACTGGCTTTATCAGTGGTCTCGGGGATATCGTTCGGGGCGAAAGTTCGGCGTCTTCGCTCGCTGAAATGCTTGATCGCCGCGATCTCGCAGGGAGGACTCGCATGGGGAAAAACGGAGACGTGATTCGATGGGGTTCGCTCTCTACCGCGAGAATCGCTCGTAACGCGGTAGTCCCGGCGGCGGAGTTGGTCGACAACTCGCGCTTCACCACCGTCGCCAGCCGAGATCTGAACAAAGCCAAGGCTTTTGCAGAAGAGTTGAACCTGGAGACGGCCTATGGATCGTACGAGGAGCTGATCGACGATCCGGAAATCGACGCCATCTACAACGCGTTGCCAAATTCGATGCATCTTGAGTGGACGGTCAAGGCTGCGGAGGCGGGAAAGCACGTCCTCTGCGAGAAGCCGATTGCCGACGATGAAGCGCAGGCGCGCGAGATGGCGATGGCGTGCGAGCGCAATGGCGTTTTGCTTGTGGAAGCCTTCATGTACAGGTTCAACCCGAGACTCGCACGAATTCGCGAACTGCTCGCCGAGGGACGCATAGGGGATCCAATGTTCATTTTCGCGAGCTTCGCCTTCAATCTCCGGGGCTCGGGCAACTGGCGGCTGGGAACCAACCTCGCCGGGGGCGCTCTCGCCGACGTGGGCTGCTACTGCGTGAACGTGAGCCGCGCTCTCTTTGGAGAGCCACATGGCGTCTACTCGCGTCTGGCGATCGACCCGGAGCTTGGTGTGGACATGTCTGGCGTGGCGATACTGGATTTCTCTGGGAGTCGCCGTGCGGTGATCGACTTCAGCTTTGAAACGGGCGGACGGCAGCGTGTGGAGGTCGTAGGCTCGACCGGGAGCCTGGTGATTCCGAGGTGCTTCCTACCCGTTCCCGGCGAGCCCATGCCCATCGAAATCAACACCGCGTCGGGATCGTCGGTTGAAGAGATGCCGTTCGCCAACAGCTACGCGCACCAGCTCAAGTCCTTCTCGAAAACCGTGCTGCACGGCACGCCGGCGATCGTAACTCCGGAAGACTCCATAGCCAATACCCGCGTAATCGACGCCATCAAGGAATCGAGCGCCGTCGGCCGTATCGTGGGCATTCAGCCCCAGGTCGGCGCGTAGGGTCTGACAGCTTCCTCAAGACAGCCTGAGAAGGCAAATCGGAAACTCCACTGTGCTCGGGGTGTGCAGGGATTCCGCGTCCCGACTGCCGTAAGCCGCGACAGTTACAATCGTCTCGGATCTACACGGAGACCTAAGCAGGCCCGCCTTTGCGCGATTTCAGAATTGGGCTGGCACAGATCAATCCGCGTCTCGGCGATATCGAAGCCAACCTCGAAATGCATCTCGAATACATCGAGACAGCCCGTAACGCGGGATGCGATCTGGTCGTGTTCCCCGAACTTTCGTTAACCGGCTACTTCCTGCGCGACCTCGTATACGACGCCGCCATCGATCCGTATGGGGGTTTTCTGGACCCGCTTATTGCGGAGACTGGCGACATAACCGTGATTTTCGGGTTCGTCCATCACACTCCCGAACATACGTTCAAGTCGGCGGCCGCGTACGTTGAAGACGGCATGATTCTGCACATCCATCACAAGGTGTACCTGGTGCCATACGGCCTGTTTGACGAAGGGCGGTATCACGTGGGCGGCGACACGATCCGCACGGTCGACGGCAAGTTCGGCCGGCAGTCGATCCTTATCTGCGAAGACTTGTGGCATCCGACCACTGCGGCCATTTCGGCGATAGACGGAGCGGATGTGATCCACGGTATTTCGTGTAGTCCGGGGCGCGGCGTTGCGGGGGGTGGGGCTGAGTTGGGGTCGATTTCGACCTGGCGCGACTTGAACAAGATTTACGCCCAGCTTTTCACGGGATACCAAGTATTCAGCCACCGCATCGGATACGAGGACGGCGTCAATTTCCCCGGTGGGTCAGAGGTCTTGGGGCCAGAAGGAGACGTTCTCGTTAGAGCTTCCGCCGACCGTGAGGAGCTGGTTGTAGCTGATCTCACGGACTCGGCGCTGCGCCGCGCGCGCATCAAGGTCCCCCTGCGACGCGACGAGAATCTTGAACTTGTGCTTCGCGAGCTGCAGCGAGTCTTCGAGGAACGCTACGTATGAGTTCAGCAGGATCGAGAGCCGCTGATTTGGCGAAACGGGCCGATGCGGGTCTCAAGCTGGACACCGGCCTGGCAAAGGGAATTCTGACCGGATTCATTCGAAACGAGTTGGGCAAAGTCGGATTCGAGAGGGCGGTCGTGGCGCTTTCCGGCGGCATCGATTCGGCGCTGGTTTGTGCGCTTGCTTCTAAGGCGCTCGGTCCGAAGAACGTGCTCGCGGTCATGATGCCTTATCGGACCAGCAACCCTTCCAGCCGCGCCGACGCCGAGGAGCTTATAGCGCAGCTAGGCGTCGAATCGCGCCTTGTCGACATAACCGGAATGACGAACCCCTATTTCGACCGACAGCCCGATATCTCCAACCACCGGCGAGGCAACGTAATGGCCCGAATGCGAATGATCGTTGTCTACGATCACTCGGAGGACTTCGGAGGCCTGGTTATAGGCACCTCGAACAAGACGGAGATCCTGCTCGGCTACGGGACGCTCTTCGGCGATCTTGCGAGTGCGGTAAATCCGATTGGCGATCTGTTCAAGACGCAGGTCCGTCAGATGTCCAGAGCGATGAGTCTGCCCGTCAGCATCATCGACAAACCGCCGAGCGCCGACCTTTGGGAAGGGCAATCCGACGAAGAAGATTTGGGAATCTCTTATGACGAGGTGGACCGCATCCTCTACCTCATGTTTGACGAGCGGTTCCGGCTCTCGGAGCTGCTCGAAGCGGGTTTCCCGGACGAGCAGGTGACTAAGGTTTACTCGATGGTGCGGCGGAACCAGTTCAAGCGTCGTCCTCCCATCATTGCCAAGATTTCAGACAGGACTATCGAGCGCGAGTTCCGCTATCCGCGGGATTGGGGGCTTTGATCGAAACGCAATTTGGATATCTAACAGCGCGGACCGATGATCGGAACACGTCCCGGATTCGTGGTCGAAACCGGTCGGTGAACGTGCATCGCAACGAGGAGCCGCTCGCATGAACTACAGTGTCGCCACCAGCCTGTTTATGAGGTACGACCTGCCTACGGCTATCGAGAGAATCGCCGACGCCGGATTCGTGGAGGTCGAGTTGTGGACGCGAGCGCCACATCTCGACGCGACCGACCCGCACTACGATGTTGGCCCCGCGCTTAGAACCCTGGTTGAGCGCGGTGTAAAAGCCACAAGCTGTCACGCTCCCTTTGGGCCGCATATGAATCTTGGCAGTCCCGATCCATCAGTCCGAGCGGCGGGAATCGACTCGCTGCGCTCGCTGCTGGAACCGTGCGCCAAGCTCGGAGTGGAAACGATAGTGGTACATCCCAACGTCGCCCCTCAAGGTCAGACTGACGAGCAGGCCGAAGCCACAAAACCGCTCATCCGCGACAGCATGGTCAAAGCAGGCGATGTTGCTCGACCGTTCGGGCTTCGGCTCGCGTTCGAGAACATGCTCAGCGCCGGGCGGTCGCAGCCGTGCGGCGCAATGGCCCAACTACATGAACTGGTCGACGGACTCGCCGACAACGTCGGTTTGTGTTTCGATACGGGCCACGCGTTCGCGAACGGGCTCGATCTCGCAAGCGAAGTCCGGGACTCCGGCGACCGGCTGATCGCCTTGCACGTTCACAACAACGACGGCGAGGTGGACCGCCACTGGCCGCCGGGCCGCGGCAAGATTGCCTGGACTCCGTTTCTGGAGGCGCTTCGCGAGACGAGATTCGAGGGGGCCTGGACACTGGAGTCGATGGCTCGCGGCGACGAAGACCCAATCGTCAATCTCGAGAAGACCAAGGCCGCGATCTCCGCTTGGGGGCCGCCGGCGGGAGCAGACAGCCCTTAGACAGGCCGGCGGCTTAACCGGTTTGCGAATGAACCGGCGCTAGTCGAGCCCCAGCAGCGCCAGCGAATCGCGGTGGATGATCGCTTCGATATCGTCCTCCGGTATTCGCGGCAGGCCGGTCCCTTCGACGACGGAGTTGATATTTCTTAAGCCGTTGACGGTGTCTTCCTGCGTGCCGAACGGGAAATCGCTGCCGAAGAGCAGCTTGTGCATCATGCCGAACTCGTGAAACGCGGCTAGGGCCTGGTACATCCACCATGGCCGCTGGTACGCAGTCGTTATGTCGGTATAGAAGTTGTGATGCTTGCGCACCATCGTCATCGCGTCGATAAACCAGGGAAGACCGATGTGCGCGAGGATGACCTTCAGGTGAGGAAACTCCCGCCCGACGGGGTCGTAGTTGAGCGGGTTGGCCCATTGCATGGGCGCTCTGCTCATTCCCTGGAAGGCGGCGTGCGTCAGGATCGGCAATCCAAGCTCCTCGGCGCGAGCGTGGATTCTGGTAGCCATCGGCCCCGTCGGGTCGAAGTTCTGGTAGACGGGACTCATCTTGATTCCGCGCAGGCCCAGATCTCCCGCGCTGCGTTCCAGCTCGTCCAGGGCGTCCGGCTGGTTGGGGTCGATTGACATGAAGCCGATCAGCCTGTCGGGATCGCTTCGCACGTAGTCCGCGATCGAATCGTTGGGAGTGTGCATACCGAGGTGCAGCGCGTTGATGCCGAATACTATGACTCTTTCGGCGGCGGCAGTGTTTGCTTGATGCCGCTCGGGCGTGATGTGCAACTGGACCGTGTCGGGGTAGGTTCTTTGCACCGCCCCCGTGA
>JAPOVO010000470.1 GCA_026708165.1 Chloroflexota bacterium
CTGCCCGGCGCCCAGGCCCACCCCGGGCCCCAGGGCCGCATTAATGGAATCGAGAACGTCGAGAAGGTCATCGAGATTGATCAGTCTCCCAGAGGTAGAAATCCAAGATCGAACCCCGCGACCTATTCGGGCGTGTTCGATCACATACGAGACCTCTTCCACAAGCTTCCCGAGGCGCGGGCCAGGGGCTACAGGCCAGGCAGATTCAGCTTCAACGTAAAAGGCGGACGGTGCGAAGCCTGCGAAGGCCGGGGGGCCTTGCTGGTTGAGATGCAGTTCATGGGCGACGTGGAAATCGTCTGCGAAGCCTGCGGCGGCAGCCGGTTCAATCGCCAGACGCTTGGAGTCAGCTACAAGGGCAAGTCCATAGCCGACGTTCTCGCCCTCAGGGTCAGCGACGCTCTGGAGTTCTTCGAGAACATCCCCCGCATCCACCGAATCCTGCAAACCATGGTCGACGTTGGACTTGGATACGTTCCGCTTGGGCAGTCCTCCACCACCCTCTCCGGAGGAGAGGCGCAGCGTCTCAAGCTCAGCTCGCAGCTCGCGCGCCCGCCGTCGGGCCACACGCTCTACATCCTAGATGAGCCAACGACCGGCCTGCACTTTTACGACGTCAAGCGGCTCGTCGATGTGCTTCAACGTCTGGTCGACGGCGGCAATACGGTCATCGTCGTCGAGCACAATCCCGAAATCATCAAGATCACCGATTGGATAATCGATCTGGGGCCGGAAGGCGGCGACGAAGGCGGCTATCTGGTCGCCGCCGGCACGCCGGAAGACGTGGCCCTCGCGCGAGGCTCCCACACCGGCGAGATGCTCGCCGAGGTATTCGCCGGCAACCCGCTCGGAACGTCCGCCAATGGCGCGGCGGCCCCCGCAGCGGACTCCGAGGAAGGCATGCTAACGGTCGTCAAGGCGCGCAAGCACAATCTGAACAGCGTCAGCGTCAAGATTCCCAAGGAAAAGCTGACCGTCGTCACCGGAGTTTCCGGCTCTGGCAAGTCCACCCTCGCGATGGAGACGATCTTCTCCGAGGGCCAGCGGCGGTTCGTTGAGTGTCTCTCCTCATACGCTCGGCAGTTCCTCGGCCGGCTCGAAGACGCCGAGGTGGAGTCCATTAGCGGCCTCGCGCCCGCCATAGCCATCGGTCAAGAGAACCTCACTCGAACTCCGCGTTCGCTCGTCGCCACCGCCACCGAGATATACGACTATCTGCGCGTTCTCTATTCGCGGGCGGGCAGGCCCCACTGTCCCAACGGCCACGGTCCGATTGCCGGTATGACCTCCAGGGAGATCATCGAGGCCGTGGCGAACCTGGGAGACGGGAACAGGATCAACATCATCACGCCCGCCTCCCATAACCCTGAGGATGTCGAAGACCCTTCGGCATATCTGCGGTCCCTGCTGAAGGAGGGATTCGTCAGGGTCCGCATCGGCGGCCGCCCCGTCGACCTCTCGGCGGGAGTGCCTTCGGACGGCGGATTCGAGCTCTCTCAGGTCGAGCTGGTCGTCGACCGGCTCGTTATCAGCGCCGATTCGCTCGACCGGCTGGGTGACTCGGTCGAGCTTGCGCTGGCCAGGGGCGGCGGACGAATGTTCGCCGAGGTCGTCAACCGCGACGGCTCCGTGCGGCGGCGGGTCGCCTTCAGTTCGAGGCCCGTATGCGCGATTTGCGAATCCGCGCTCGATGGTCCGCTGACCCCGCGGCATTTCTCATTCAACGCCTACACCGGGGCCTGTCCGGCGTGCGACGGGCTTGGCTCCGCCAGAACGTTCGACCGTGACCTCGTCGTCCCCGATCCCTCCAAGAGCTACGCCGAGGGCGCCATCGCGTTTCTCGATTCAGACCCCATCAGCTCGTGGTGGGGTCGATGGGTGATTGCCTTGGCGGAGCACTTTACCTTCGATCCGTACATGCCTTGGAGCACCCTGTCCGAAGAGGTCCAGTCAGCCGTGCTCTACGGGACCGGCGACACGCCGATCAAGCGCGTCTTCCAGCGTGACAGCGATGACTACGATTCACGCACCGTGCGGATGGAGACATGGGAAGGGTTCATTCCGATCTTCGCGCGCTGGTACGAGCGGACCAGGAACACCGGCCGGCAGGACTTTTTCGAGAGTTTCATGCGCGAGCAGATCTGCGAGGAGTGCGGCGGCGCGCGCTTGCAGCCGATGGTCCGGTCCGTGCGGTTCGTCGACAAGACGGTATCCGAGGTGCTCGACATGAGCATCGCCGAGGCAAAAGAATTCTTCAAAGGCGTCGCCGATGATCCGGAGGGCTTGGGACTGAGCGGGAACGAGGCCGAGATCGCCGAGACGCCGCTGATCGAGATCACCAACCGCTTGCAGTTCCTCGACGACGTAGGCGTCGGCTACCTGACCCTTAACCGTCCCACCGCCTCGCTCTCCGGCGGAGAAGCGCAGCGAATCCGGCTCGCGACCCAGGTGGGTACCCGGCTGGTGGGCGCTCTCTACGTTCTGGACGAGCCTTCCATCGGCCTTCACCCGCGCGACATCGGACGCCTGCTCTCGTCGCTTAAGCGGCTGCGCGACCTCGGAAATACGGTGATCGTGATCGAGCATGACGAAGAGACCATGCGAATGGCCGACCACCTCATCGACCTCGGTCCCGGACCCGGCGAGCGTGGCGGCCACGTCGTCGCCGAAGGGACGCTCGACGACATCCTCGCGTCGCCGGACTCCATAACCGGTCAGGCGCTCCGCCACGACGTCTTCCTGCACCGCGTCAAGATGATGCCCCGCATGAAGTCCGGCGACCTGGAAGTGATAGGCGCTCGGGCGAATAATCTCAAGAACATCGACGTTGCATTCCCCGTCGGGTGCTTTACGGCTGTAACCGGAGTATCGGGATCCGGCAAGAGCACTCTGGTCGACACCATCGTGCGGCGTGCGCTGCGCAACCGGATTCATGGAGCCAGGGAGTTTCCCGGAGAGCATTCGCGGATCGAAGGCGCCGGCTTCTTTAGCAAGGTTGTGGTTGTGGACCAGTCCCCCATCGGCAGGTCCGCGCGGTCTTGCCCCGCCACCTACATAGGCGTATTCGACGAGATTCGCGCCCTGTACGCCAGACTGCCCGACGCCAAGGCGCTCGGATTTGGTGTAAGGCGGTTCAGCTTCAACGAGGGGCCGGGGAAATGCCCCGCCTGTCGCGGGGAGGGCTATCAGCGAATCTCGATGCAGTTCCTCGCCGACGTTCAGGTTCTATGCGACGCCTGTGGCGGCAAGCGCTACAACGCGCAGACGAGAAGGGTCAAGTTCCGCGGTCTCGACATTTCCGACGTTTTGGAGCTCTCGGCCGAGCAGGCCCTCGAGCATTTCGACTCCATGCCGCGAATCAGGCGTTATCTGCAAGTCCTGTGCGGAGTCGGGCTTGGCTACATTCGCCTGGGTCAGGCCGCAACCGGACTGTCCGGAGGCGAAGCCCAGCGCATCAAGCTGGCCGCCGAGCTTAGCCGTTCCGCGACGGGAGACACCCTTTACCTGCTCGATGAGCCTACCGTCGGCCTCCACGCCGCCGACGTGAAGGTCCTCGTCGACGTACTCGATAAGCTGGTCGAGGAAGGCAACACGGTCGTGGTCGTCGAACACGATCTCGGAGTAATCGCTCAGGCCGACCATGTAATCGATCTGGGGCCGGAAGGCGGCGACGCGGGCGGATACGTCGTCGCCTCAGGCACCCCCAAGGAGCTATCGAAAAACAACGAGTCCTACACCGGCCTGCACCTGCGGCGTCTCATCGACCGCATAAACGCCGCAGCCTAGCTCCACGCCATCGCCCCTAGGGTACGATTGACCCGCGAACCAACCGAGCGCACCCGCGCGTTCTCGTTCCACGGATTTTGAACACAATCGGATTCAGCGAGCGTAATACCTGAAGATGCGGACCCCACTCGTAGCCGGCAACTGGAAGATGAACACCACCATCTCAGGCGCCGTCGCGCTCGCCGGTGAAGTCGCCGCTGGCGTCGAGCACATGGCGGCCGTGGACGTAGCCGTCTACCCTCCGTTCGTCGCCTTGCAGTCCGTGGCGCGCGCGCTGCACGGGACTCGGACGTCCGTCGGCGCTCAGAACATGCACTTCGAGGAGTCCGGTGCTTTCACCGGCGAGGTATCCCCGAACATGCTCGACGGAGTCGTTGCTTCCGTAATCCTCGGTCACTCCGAGCGGCGGCATATCTTCGGCGAGCCCGACGAGCTGGTGGCCCGCAAAGTGAGGTCCGCGTTCGACCACGGGCTCACCCCTGTGTTTTGCGTCGGCGAGCAGCTTGCGGAACGCGAGTCGGGCCGCACCGAGGAAGTGGTGGGCAGGCAGGTCGGATTCGTCGTTGACCAGATCAGCCCCGCCGAGGCCGCCCGCATGATCATCGCCTACGAGCCGGTGTGGGCTATCGGCACCGGCGTCAACGCCACGCCCGACCAGGCCGAGGACGCCTGCGCATTCATCCGCGATCTGATCGACGGCTCGTTCGGCCAAGAGGCCGCCGGGCGCGCGCGAGTCCTCTACGGCGGCAGCGTCAACACCGGAAACTGGGACGACATTACCCGACGGGAAAACGTCGATGGCGCGCTCGTCGGCGGCGCGAGCCTCGATGCCCCCGACTTTGTGCGTTTGGTCGAAATAACCCGCGACGCGCTCCCCGCCGACTGACCCGCCCAGCACCCCCCGGCGCGACTGGAGCCGTTGGCTAAACCGTCACTCCCGACCACATCCCCCAGGCCAACACCCGCCACGAACCGTCATTCCGGCGAAGCATGTCCCCGCGAAAGCGGGGAGCGGGAATCCATATCATCATCCCGACTCCGTAGGGGCGGTTCGCGAACCGCCCTCCCTCAGCCAGCCGCCCCGAACCTGTCAATACGACCGCCCCAACCGTCACTCCCGCCCTTTACTCGTCATTCCCGCGAAAGCGGGAATCCATCCCTCTATCGTCTAGGTCTAACGGTCATTCCGAGCGAAGCCGAGGAATCTCCACCCCGCCATCCAACCCGTATGCCGTACACCCTAAGCCTGTGACGAAGAGAAATCAGCCATTCTGTCCCCTCTCCCTTGATGGGAGAGGGTTAGAGCCTGCCCCGTACCCCGATACGGGGGTGAGGATGTCTCCATCGCTGATACTCCGCCTTCGGATTATCCAAAGGCCTCGTCTAGGGAATCTCCGCCCCGCCATCCAACCCGATCCACTCCCATCCGTAGGGGCGGTTCGCGAACCGCCCTCCTTCCCCCAGCCGTGCCCGGCCAACCACTCAGAACCTCCAACCTCATCCCACGCACAACAATCGAGACGCAATCGGAGCTCACCTACACCCCGTTTACCCCATCGTCAAATACTCTGTTTTCAAAGTTCACAGGGTAATTTTCAAAGACTCTTATGAAAGTCACTCTTCCGCCGCCCGCCCCAATGCCGCGAATCAGGCACATCTGCCCCGAGCCCTTCTCCCTCTAGCTTCGCCCCGTCGCGATGCTCGATCCCCAGAAAAACGCCAGCGTCGCCACCGCCGACAGGTAAGCCACCGACCACGTAACAGGCCAGCCGCTCCCCTGCAGCACCGCCTCGTAGGACACCGCCGCCTGCAGCAGCGTCGCAATCACGAAATACCTTATGAACCGGCCGTCGATCCACGCCCGCGCCAGAATCATTCCCGCCCCGATATGCGCCCCCACCACAAACAGCTCCCGCACCAGCGGCAGCGCCAGCCGGGTCGAGAGGCCCCCATCCAGGGCGGGCGTCAGGAGACCCGCCGACTCGAATAGCGCGTAGCCCAGCGCCGTCAAAATGCCCACCGTCACCGTCGCCGCTTTGTCCCGCCGCGATCCCGACGCCGCGATGATCAGCAGGATTCCGAACAGAAGCACCGCTGCCTGAGCGGCTTCGCCCACCACCGCCGAGTAAGCGCCGGTCAGCAGCGAGTTTCCGTCGAACGGCTCCTCTCCGGCGATTTGCGTCAGCAGGTCTTGGGACGCGCTGTGCAGCTCCGGTTGAACCCAGGTCTCCACCACCGGCGACAGCGCCGCTCCGGCAATCAGCGCGATCGCCGCCCACGGCAAATACAGCTTTAGCGGGGGACCAAGCCTCGTCCAAAACAGGCCGAAAACCACGCCAAACCCCACCGCCCCCCAGTGCGGAAGCTCGACCAGCGCCTCCAGCTCGTCCCATCGGGCGAGGATCCAGTCCATGGCACGTCGCGATCTCGGAAAACGGTTACCAAAGCCGCGGATCGCGCTCCGAGAACCGTAATTTCAGCCTCTACGGTCGGTCCCGCCAGTCTCGCGAGAAACGGCTAATTCCGACGCCCATCATATCGGTTGACGCTCTTCGCAAAGCGTCGATAGCATTGAAGTCGAATCCGTGCGCTCCCGAAAGCGGGCGCGCGGGTTGTTCGCTAAGAGGAGTCACCCCTCCGCGGAGGATTCTCCCTCTTCGAGCACAATGGGTCGGTGGGTGAGCGGCTAATACCACCAGACTGTAAATCTGGCGCCCGGAAGGGCTACGCAGGTTCGAATCCTGCCCGGCCCACCAGTCATCCAAGGCCCCTCCACATAGTCTCTGATCTCCTCCTGCCGTAGCGGATTCTCATCGCCCGACACTTGACGCCCAACTGCGCCTTGTCCCAGCCGTTCCGTCCCATCTCGTCCCTGATTCCTCGAAATTGATCAAAAGTCACAGGAACGTAAGGCACACCTACCCCAAAGTCACCATTTAGTCATAAATAGGGTTGTACACTCGTAACGCTCTAAAACCCTACGATCGGCGAGGTCTACAAAGAGGTCACGAGGTTCGAATCCTACCCGGCCCAACATTGGTGGACTTCTGCCAAGAGGGTGTCAAGGTTCCATTTTCCATGACGTTCTACATGGCCATGTCGTTCTTTCCGTAGTTCAACGGATAGCGGCCGTCAACGAAGCGCCAAACACCAAGTAAGGAAGGCGAACGAATGTATCAGCAAGGAGGAACGATCAGCGATGCACTAGATAGCATCGCGTCGAACGACTATGTTTTGCCAGCCATCCAACGAGAATTTGTTTGGCGGCCGGAGCAGATTTGTCGCTTGTTCGACAGCGTGATGCAGGGGTACCCGTTTGGAGAGTTTTTGTTTTGGCGCATAGACCGTGGAAACTCTCATGAGTACCGTTGGTATGGGTTCGTTCGCGATTACCATCAGCGCAACAATCCTCGTTGCCCTGACTTGGGAGTTCTGCACGACAAGGCGTTGACGGCCGTTCTCGACGGCCAGCAGAGGTTGACCGCATTCAACATCGGCCTGCGCGGCTCGATGGCGCTCAAACGTCCGTATAAGCGGTGGAACAATCCATCTTCCTTCCCGCGCCGTGTTCTGGCTTTGGATCTTCTTGCGTCGTCCGATCCCGATGAGAGGGGGAATCGTTATACATTCGAATTCATCGACGAACACAGGATTGGACTTCAAGATAGTCGGCTCTGGTTCAGAGTCTCGGACATCCGGACCCTGAAGACGGGCCCGGACATGTTTAGGTGGCTGATGAGCCATGAAGTCACCGCTGGTCAGCTAACCGTTGCCTTCGACACCCTTGATCGGTTGCACAGCGCCGTCAGTAAAGATCAAACAGTCGTGTACTACGAAGAAACGGAACAGGACATCGACCGTGTTCTCAACATATTCATCCGCCGTAATAGCGGTGGAACCGTACTCTCCTATTCGGACCTCCTGCTGAGTATTGCTACGTCCCAGTGGACTGAGCTGGACGCACGCAAAGAAGTGCACCAATTGGTCGACGAACTGAACGATATGAGAGGGGGATTCGACCTTTCGAAGGACATCGTGCTGAAAGCCGGGCTGATGCTGACCGACATATCAAGCGTGGGTTTCAAAGTCGAGAATTTCACTCACGCCAATATGTCAGTGCTCGAAGACAACTGGCCAAGAATACGTGATGCGCTTATCGCCACCGTCGAACTCGTAGCAAGTTTCGGATTTGACCGCAAGACCATCAGGGCGCAAAGCGCCCTGATGCCGATTGCATACTACTTCTACCGGTGGGGATCACCGTCAGGTTTCATCACTCGCGATAGTTACGCCGCCGACCGCAAAGCAATTCGCGGCTGGCTCACGAGGTCAATATTGAAAGCTTCAGGAATTTGGGGTAGCGGGCTTGACACTCTGCTTACCGCCCTCCGCGAAGTCCTACGCAAGGCAGACAGTCGACGATTCCCCGCAGAGGAGATGCGTCGCGTCATGGCGCTGCGAGGTAAGAGTCTGGACTTTTCCCCGGAGGAGGTCGAAGACCTTGCGGACATCAGATACGGAGACAGCCGACTGTACGCGCTGTTGACGTTACTATTCCCGTTTATCGATCCGCGTAATCGGTTTCATATAGACCACGTATTCCCGGCCAGCCGCTTCACTCGGGCCCGACTCACCAAGGTAGAAATCAGCGAAGACAGGATCGAAGACTTCCGTGATTGTGCTCATCGACTTGGCAATCTCCAGTTGTTGGATGGCGACATCAACAAAGAGAAGCGAGCCAAGTTGCCGGTGGAATGGTTGGCTGAGCATTTTCGGGACCCGCAAACGCGCGAACACTATCGTGAGCAGCACTGCTTG
>JAPOVO010000137.1:0-6410 GCA_026708165.1 Chloroflexota bacterium
ATGTCGGCGTCGTCCATGATGATCACCGGCGAGTTCGACCCCAGCTCCATGGTGACCTTCTTCAGGCCGGCGGTCTTGCAGATGTGTTCGCCCACGTCCCGGCTGCCGGTGAACGTGATCTTGCGGACGCGCGGGTCGGATACGAGCACGTCGCCGATGTCGGAACCGGCGCCGGTGAGACACTGGACGGCTTCGGGCGGCGTCCCCGCCTCCAGCAATATGTCGACGAGCTTCAATGCCGAGAGAGGCGTATCGGTCGCCGGTTTGATTATCACCGCGTTGCCTCCGGCCAGAGCGGGACCGGCCTTGTGGCATACGAGGTGGAGCGGGAAGTTGAATGGACTGATGGCCGCCACCACGCCACACGGCACTCGCAGTGTGAAGCCGAGTTTTCCACCCGCTCCGGGGCCGCCATCGAGCGGGACCACTTCGCCGTTTAGCCGCTTGGCTTCCTCCGCCGAGAGATAGAGAATCTCGGCGGCCCTGGTCGCTTCGACGCGTGACTCGCCGATTATCTTTCCCTGCTCGCGGGTTATCACGGGAGCCAGCTCGTCGACGCGCTCCAGGATCAGATCGCCCGCGCGGCGCAGTATCTCGGAGCGCTCGTAGCCGGTGAGCGAGGCCATGACCTCGGCGCCCCGCATTGCCGTGACGATGGCCCGGTCCACGTCGGCGGCGGTCGCCTTAGGGACCGTGTCAACGACCGAACCGTCGAATGGATTGATGACCTCGATAAGCTCGCTGGCGTCGACCCAATCTGTGCCTACATACATCTTCATGGCGCGAATCCCCCCGCGTAGCCGTTCGACTCAATCATTGGATCCGCCCGGCAGCGCATCCTGAGGCCACTGCCGGACACGTGTATCGATTTGAAATGTGTGACGGCCAAGCATAGCGGTTTTGCATGGATTTAGGCTCGCGCGCCGGAATCGGCGTAGTGGGATAATAGCGACGGCGGCCGCCGGCAGCTTGATCTTCGAGTTGGAAGCGCCCGCCGCACAATCTGTCGGTAGCTATGCGCAGTCCATGAAGCGAACAGAGGAGCGGATATGAAGGCTGTAAGAGTTCACGAATACGGTGGGCGCGACAAGATGATGTTCGAGGATGTGGATCGCCCTTCGCCGGGTCCCGACGAGGCGGTCGTCAGCATCGAAGCGGCGGGCGTGAACTACATAGACACCTATCACCGCACCGGCCTGTATCCGCTCAATCTGCCGTTCACCCTCGGGCTAGAAGGAGCGGGCGTGGTGGACGCGGTGGGCGAACGCGTCGACCGGTTCTCGGTGGGAGACCGGGTGGCTTTCGCCAACGGGCAAGGCGCCTATGCCGAATACGGCCTCTGCCAGGCCGACCGGATGATCTCGATTCCCAACGGACTGGACTTCGGGACTGCGGCGGCGGCTATGTTGCAGGGCATGACGGCCCACTACCTGTCGCACGGATCGTTCGCGCTTCAACCCGGCCACACGGCACTGGTCCACGCCGGCGCGGGAGGCGTGGGACTGCTGCTCACGCAGATGGCCAAGCGGCTCGGAGCGCACGTTATTAGCACGGTTTCGACAGACGCGAAGGCCGAGCTTTCGAGCGGAGCCGGGGCCGATGACGTAATCCTGTACACGCAAGCCGACTTCAAGGACGAAGTCGAAAGGCTGACCGGCGGCGCGGGTGTCGACGTGGTCTACGACTCGGTCGCCAAGGACACTTTCGAGAGAAGCCTGGCCTGTCTGCGCGCTCGCGGCATGCTGGTGCTGTACGGGCAGTCCAGCGGCCCTGTGACTGCCTTCAACCCCAAGGCTCTCAGTGATGGAGGGTCGCTCTTCATGACCAGGCCGACACTCGGCAACTACATCGCTAGCCGGGAAGAACTGGAACAGCGGGCTGGGGACGTTCTGCAATGGGTGGCCGACGGTTCCCTGAGCTTGCGCACGGAGCACGACTATCCGCTGGCGGAAGCCGTCGAAGCACATCGAGCGCTGGAGGGCCGCAAGACCACCGGCAAGGTGCTGCTCATACCCTAGAGAGCGCCGGGACAATTAGGCGGTCGCGCCGGAGAATGGCGTAGAATCGAATAAATCGACAGGCCGTTCGCGATCAGGAATAGGACCCTCGGTATGTTTGCAACATTCGGACGCACTTGGAACATCACCAAGATTTGCTGGCAGATCCTTCAGAAAGACCGAGAATTGATCCTGTTTCCGATCTTTTCGTTTGTGGCGCTGGCGGTGCTGGCCGTGCTGGTGATGGGTATCGGCGGCGCGACAGGCGCATTTGGCCGGATCGACACGGAAGCCGCGGGCGCGGGTTTGGCCGGCGGGGACGTGCTGCTCGCGTTTGTCAGCTACTTCGCGCTTTCGTTCGTCGTGATCTACTTCAACACCGCGTTGGTGGGCGCCGCCATGATCAGGATTCGCGGCGGCGATCCGACCGTGCGCGACGGCCTCGCGGTCGCCAACAGCCGCCTGCCTCAAATCCTGGGATGGTCGATCATTTCGGGAACGGTCGGCTTGATTCTCAGGCTCTTGCGCGAGCAGGCGGGCGACAACATGTTCGGTCAGATAATCATTTCGATAGTCGGCGGAGTCTGGGCCTACCTGACCTTCTTCGTCGTTCCTACCATCGTCGTAGAGGGCGTGGGGCCGATAGAGGCCATCAAGCGGTCGAGCTCGCTGCTCAAGCGGACCTGGGGTGAGCAAGTCGTCTCGAACTTCGGATTCGGGTTGCTCTTCATAGGGGCCGCGGTCGTCGGGATACTCCCCGCCCTGGTCATAGCCCAGATATCGCCGATGGCGGGAATAGCCGTCGGCGTGCTGACCGTGGGTCTGGCGGCGGCGCTGGTGTCGAGCCTGGAGGGCATCTTCAAGGCCGCGCTGTACGAATACGCCGCGGAGAACGTCGTAGCGGACGAGTTTTCCGCGGAGCTGCTCAGGGGCAGCTACCAGACACGCGGCGGAGGCTTCCGCCGGGGTTTCTAGCCGAGGAATTCCGACAAGCGCCTACCGCAGGCATTTGAAGTAGAAGATCTCGGGATCGCCTTCGTCGAGGTTTTCGACGATACCCGTTCGCGTGTAGCCCGGCTTTTCGAAGAGACGCTTTGCGGGAATGATGCTTCCGCGCCGACGCGACGACAGTTGCCCCCCGCTATTAAGGGTTCCCCTGCTGATCTTTAATAGCGATTTCCGCTATTAAACAATCTTTAACAGGAACGCTCTGTACGGGACGGTTCCGCTGCGGTGATCACCTCTCCACATATTCATGAGCAACGCATGTACGCATCTCTCCTGAGAACCTAAGCGCGTACAATGGCGCAGCGTCCAATATGCAATCCCCGGTGAAGATCGCTATTCATCTGTACATCGAACGCGCAAGGAGGACTAGCACTCCGGTAAATGACGTTTGTCCATGTGAATGTCTTAATGTACACGTTAGGAAGCACAGATCCCTTGTAAACGCCCGCTCAGAGAGCCTTGATCAAGTCCAATCAGAGTCACGCCCGGCGTGACATGCCTCTCATCGTCGGGTCAGATATGGAAGTCAGGAGTGATCATCAGACAGATATGACGCAATGCCAGTAGAAAATCCGTACACGAATTTATTTCTGCAGCCACGATTGCATGGTGCCCGTTTCGAAGATGGCAGCATCCCGCTCGAAATCCTTAAGGACATGGCCGTTCTGCAGGAGATGATCGTCGAAGTCGCCAAGTGGCGGTTCCTGGAAGAAAACCCCGAGCGCAAACGTTCTCCCCAAGGTTTCACCAAGGACATCGAATTGAGACTCTCACGTATAGACGGGGGAAGCGCTGTTCCAGTAATCACCGTGGCCTATTTGATGGAGCAGCAACCGCTGATTCCGCCACAAGAAGTGGAGTATTTGAGGCAGGCTCGTGACGCCGTCGTCGCCGCGATAGGAGCGGCGGAGCGGAACGAGTCGGCGGCGGGCCATCTGCCGGAAAGATACCTGACATATTTCGACCGATTCATGAGGAGCCTGCGTGATGACGAATACATCGAGTTAAGAACTCCTACGCATACAGAACCGGTTCGCCTGACAAAGGAGACTCGCCGCAGGATAATTCTAGAGTCCTCAAGCTTGAGGGAATTCTCCGAGCAGGTAGTTCTCCGTGGTTACATACCCGAAGCGGATAAGGACAGACGAACTTTCGAATTGCAGCAGATCCATGGGCGGAAGGTCCGCAGCCCAATTCCCGATCAGCATTTCGAAACCATCCTTGATGTGTTCGACGGCTACGAGCAGAACGTCCGCGTTCTGATCCAAGGAATTGGAAAGCTAGACAGGAATAGCCGACTCGTAAGGATGGAGTCAGTTGAGCACATATCGGTGCTCGACCCATTGGATGTTCCGGCGTGCCTGGATGAGTTTCGAATCCTCAAAGATGGCTGGCTCGATGGAGAAGGACATCCCCCCCGCCACGATGGGTTGGACTGGCTCGCCGCAAGTTTCGAGCGTTACTATCCCGAACCTCCCGATGTGCCGTTGCCCTACGTTTACCCGACCGTCGAGGGTGGCGTGCAGATGGAATGGTCGCTCGGATCCAAGGAAATCAGTCTGGAAGTCACCCTGGCCGATCATTCGGCGGAGTGGTTCTGGACCGACATTTCCGACGACAACGAGTATGAACGAACGCTCGATCTGAACACCCCAGCCGATTGGGAATGGATCGCTGGCCAAATACGCCGCCTGTCTGAAACTGCGGCGTGACGCCCGACACGCTGCTCTATCGTCAGGTTCATCCGTCCTGAGTCCGGGAAGGACGCGTCACCTCACAGGCATTTCGCCCGACTCCGAAGGACGACAATCACCTGTCCGTTTACGACGGCGACAGGATCACGCCAGAGGGTGCCTGGAACCATTACACGAGTGTATTGAACTTCGAGTCGACTGGTGTCGTCGCGATCTCGGTAGCAGAGTGTGAGACTGAGCAACTCGTCGTCGTTCCCGATCCACAACCCACATTCCTCGAGCACACTCTCATTGATTTCACGCAACTTTCGGGTAGCAGAATAAGACGCGCGGCGGGCCGTCTTGCCGGATACGCCAAGTCTCGAGGATGGAGGTTTCACGCCAACGTCGTATGATGATTCCCCTCGATGATGCCTTCTAACCTCCAACTCCACCCGGCCACACGCTCTCAGGCGCGGAGCGGTTGCGTGATGCGCCGGGCGGGCAGGCCTGACCTCGGCAGCTACACGATCAGCATCCGGCGCTGGGAGCTAGAGACCTTTGCCACCTGGCAAGCTGCCGGCGGCGCGGCGTGATCGAGATTATGACCTTCGATCGGACGCTGGCCGCCGCAGACGTTTGAAGTAGAAGATCTCGGGATCGCCTTCGTCGAGGTTTTCGACCATCCCCGTTCGCGTGTAGCCCAGCTTTTCGAAGAGGCGCTGCGCGGGGATGTTCGACAGATTGGTCGAGGTGAAGAGGTCGTCCGACGGGCAGTCCTCTTCGGCCTGACTCATCAGCGCGCTAGCGACGCCTTTACGCCTGAACGGTTCCTCGACCCAGATCAGCCAGACGAATCCCCGATCGAAGAAGCTGCCGTCGAATCCCGATTCACCGGCGTTCGCACCGCCAAGGACCATTCCCCCGGCATACGCGCCGTCGAGACGGGCGATGTAGAGATTGCCGGCGTCCGCGGCGCGATGCAGGAAACTCCCGTGTCTATGGTCTTCCAGCGCGCGCCGGAGGTCCGGGTCGGCGTCGAATTCATCGGACTTCGGTTGTGTAATCTCAATCCGGGTGGCATTCATTGGAAAATCCGTGGGATTGTGGGTCGATTCGGTGGAAGCCGGTCGGGCCCGCTCGCAGGGAGCCGCACGACCGCGACGGCGAGCGGGCATTACGATTAGACCAAAGGCTAGTTTACGGCTAGGGCGATGGTCGTATCCTTGTTTGAAGGCGTAACGAGCATCGCCGAGGAGATATCTGCAACTTGACGAACCGGCTTGAGAGCGAAACCAGCCCCTATCTGATTCAGCACGCCGAGAACCCCGTCGACTGGTTCCCCTGGGGTGACGAGGCCCTGCAACGCGCGGAGGCGGAGGCCAAGCCGATATTCCTGAGCATCGGCTACTCGGCGTGTCACTGGTGTCACGTCATGGAGCGGGAGTCATTCGAGGACCCGAAAACCGCGGAATTGATGAACCGCGACTTCATTAACATCAAGGTCGACCGGGAGGAGCGGCCCGATCTCGATTCGATCTACATGGAATCGGTAATGACTATGACCGGCCACGGCGGTTGGCCCATGAGCGTGTTTCTCACTCCCAAGCGCGTGCCGTTCTTCGGTGGGACGTACTTCCCGCCAGAGCCTCGCTACCGGATGCCGTCGTTTCGAGAGGTGCTGACGATGGTGGCCGACGCCTTCCGCGACCGCCGGGGGCATATAGAGCAG
>JAPOVO010000137.1:6420-8589 GCA_026708165.1 Chloroflexota bacterium
AGCGGCTGCTGGCGGCGTTGCAGTCAGATGACATACAGCGCGCGGGAGATATCTCTCCGGCGCTACTGGCCAGCGCGCAGGCGTCCCTCGCATCCGGCTACGACGATCTGAACGGCGGATGGGGCGGCGCGCCCAAGTTCCCCCAGCCGATGGCCATCGAGTTCCTGCTCCGCCGCTACGTTCGCACGGGTGACGACAGCGCTCTGTCGATGGCTACCAGCACGCTCGAAAAGATGGCGCGGGGTGGCATCTACGATCACCTCGGTGGGGGGTTCCATCGCTACGCGGTCGACGCGATCTGGCTGGTGCCGCATTTCGAGAAGATGCTCTACGACAACAGCCAGATTGTGCGAGCTTATCTGAAGGCGTGGCAGGTGACGGGGGAGCCGCTCTTTCGCCAGGTGGTCGAAGAGACGCTCGACTACGTCATCGACGAGATGACCAATCCCGACGGCGGGTTTTACAGCACGCTGGACGCCGACTCGGAGGGCGAGGAGGGCAAATACTACGTATGGGATCGGTCCGAGGTCAGGGAGGTGCTGGGCGCTGACGCCGAGACTCTGATAGTGGCTTACGACGTGTCCGAGAACGGGAACTTCGAGGGGCGAAGCATACTCAACCGGCCGCTCGATCACGACGTAGTCGCGCATTTGCTTGACATGGAAACGTCAAAGCTGGACGAGCGGCTCGCGGTCTCGAAGAAGGCTTTGCTGGAGCGCCGCGCTCAGCGGATCAGACCCGGCCTCGACGACAAGGTGCTGACGTCCTGGAACGGGCTGATGCTGGCGGCCTTCGCCGACGCCGCGCGGGCCTTGGACAACCCCGCCTATCTGACGGCGGCGCGTCGAAATGCGCGGTTCATTCTCTCCGAGCTTCGCACGCCCGAAGGCCGGCTGCTGCGCACGTGGAAGGACGGACGGGCGTCGCTCAACGGCTACCTGGAAGACTACTCGTATCTTCTCGAAGGGCTGCTGGCGCTGTACCAGGCAACGTTCGAGCCAGAGTGGTTCGCCGCGGCCAGGGAGATAGCGGACGTGATGATCGAACGGTTCGCCGATCCGCAGGGCGGTTTCTTCGACACCAGCGACGATCACGAGCGCCTGATCACGCGTCCCAAGAACGTTCAGGACAATGCAACACCGTCCGGCGGCGCGATGGCCGCCACCGCGCTGTTCCGGCTAACCGGACTGACCGGTGAAGCCCGCTACGCCGAGGCTGCGGCGGGCGGCATAAAGCAGGTCTCCGGCATCGCCGACAAGCACCCCACGGCGTTCGGGCAATGGCTCAACGCCATGGACTACTACCTCGGAGACCCCCTGGAAGTCGCAATCATCGGCGATCCGAAATCCGGGGATACGCGCGAGCTGCTTGACGTCGTATTCGAGGGCTTTCGTCCCGGCGTCGTCGCGGCGGCTGGCGAGGAGACCGATATTTCTCCCGTGCCGCTGCTGAGCCGGCGGCCGCGTATCGATGGGAAGGCCACAGCCTACGTGTGCCGGAACTTCGTGTGCAATCTCCCCGTCACAAGCGCCGACGACCTTCGAAGCCAACTCTAGGGCGGCACGTTACCCCCGGCTGCCGTCCGTAGAGCGGCCCAGATCGGCGAGGGCGGCGATCTCCGCCTCGGTGAGCCTTCTCGATTTTCCCGGCTTGAGCGAGCCGAGCTGAATTGGACCGATGCGCACCCGCTTCAGCCTGAGCACCGAGTGACCGACAGCGGCGAACATTCGCCTTAGCTGCCGGTTGCGCCCCTCCCTCAGGATGGCCCGGACCCTCGCACCGTCCGGCCCGGTACCGATGACGTCGATCCGTGCGGGGTTGGTCGGTCCGTCTTGCAGCTCGATTCCCGATCTGAGCCGGGCGATAGCCCTTTTACTGGGACGGCCGGTGACCTCCAAAACGTACTCGCGCTCATGCTCGAAGCTGGGATGGAGCAACCGGTGCGTGAGTTCGCCGTCGTTGGTCAGGAGAAGGAGACCCTCGGAATCACGGTCGAGACGGCCGACCGGATAGACCCGCGACTTGCGCAGCTCGGCGGGCAGTCGGTCGAGCACGGTCTTGCGGCCCCGTTCGTCGCGGGCGGTGGTAAGGACTCCACGCGGCTTGTTGAGGGCGATGTATTCCAGCCGTTCTTCGCGCGCCTCGTCGAGCAGGCCGTCAAGAGTGATG
>JAPOVO010000303.1 GCA_026708165.1 Chloroflexota bacterium
CACCCGACCTCCAATCGACTTCAAAAGCTCAGTTTCCGATCGGAAGGCGCCACGTTATGCGGCCGCGAGTGAGGTCGTACGGCGAAAGCTCAACTTTAACCCTGTCGCCGACTCCGACCCTAATGTAATTGAGTCTCAGCTTGCCCGAGAGGTGGGCTATCACCGGTACACCGTTTTCCAATTCCACCTTGAATACCGTATTGGGGAGCGATTCCCTGACGACTCCCTCTACCTCGATTACGTCTTTCTTTGCCAAACTATGTCTCTCGAATGCGAATCAAAGCGCGGTCAAGACCTCCACACCATCGTTGGTCACGGCCACCGAATTCTCGAAGTGAGCAGACAGGCGGCCGTCGGCCGTACGTACCGTCCAACCGTCACTATCCATCCTGGCTGCAAAACCGCCTGCGTTCACCATGGGCTCAATAGCAATCGTGAGGCCAACCTCGACCGTCGGACCGGACTTGCGAGACCCGTAGTTTGGCACTTTGGGCTCTTCGTGCAGGTTGCTACCGATCCCGTGCCCGACAAACTCGCGCACGACCGAGTAGCCAAGCGGCTCAACGTGCCTCTGAATTGCGTTCCCCACACTCCCTAGAGGCCGTCCAACTTTGATCGCGCGAATTCCCTTCTCGAGAGACTCACGCGTTGCGTCGAGCAAAGCGCTGGCTTCCTCGCTAATACCCCCTACCGGATAAGTACGCGCAGCATCGCCATACCAGCCGTCCAGGATGGCACCACAATCAACACCTATGATATCGCCTTCTTGCAAGATTCTCTCATCGGGAATCCCGTGAACGATCTCATCGTTGACCGAAGCACAGATAGTGGCGGGAAACGCTCGCCTCGGGTCCCCTGACGAGTGCGGATACCCCTTGAAGGCCGGTATGGCTCCGCGGCTTCGTATCCACGTCTCGGCATAGGCGTCCAGGTCGGCGATCTTGACGCCCGGCCGTATGCGCTCGGTCAAGCCATCATGGACCTCGGCGACGATTCTGCCCGCCTCGCGCATTTTCCTGATCTCGGCGGGGGTCTTGAGCCGGATAAGTGAGTTCACGACGTCAATGCCATTACGGAGTCGAGTATTGCGTTTGTCACAACCTCGATCGGACGCTCGCCATCGATGCGCACCAGGAGACCGCAACGCTCGTAATAGTCCGCCAGCGGCAGGGTGAGCTGCTCGTACACTTCGAACCTTCTGCGGGCAACTTCGGGACGGTCGTCGTCGCGACCACGCAAAGCCGCGCGGCGCAACAGCTCTTCCTGGCCAACTTCGATTGAAACGACCGCGCGAATCTTCAGTCCCTTATCTCCAATGCGCGCATCGAGAGCCTCAGCCTGCTCGGTCGTTCGCGGGAATCCATCGAGGATAGTCCCACATCCCTCGGCCGAGAGGTTTTCAAGGCGCTCCAATATGACATCGATCACCAAATCATCGGGGACCAAGTCACCGGCTTCGATATAGCTGCCAGCAAGTCTGCCAACTTGCGAACCGCTGGCGACAGCCTCTCGGAAGGCGTCACCGCTCGAGAGATGGTGTAAGCCGAGCCTTGCGGCCATGGATGCCGCCTGAGTGCCCTTGCCGGAGTTCGGCGGTCCGAGCATGATGTAGAGGTCAGTGAATTCCGTCACGGCAACCGGCTACCTAACGAAGGACTCGTAGTCGCGCATCAACAGCTGCGCTTCCAGTTGCTTCATCGTGTCCAGCACCACACCCACGACGATCAGCAATCCCGTGCTGCTCAATGCGACGGCGGTAACGCCGGTCGCAGCGCCCGCGATGAACGGAATCACCGCGACCGTCGCAAGGAACAGCCCTCCCGCCAGGGTGAGCCGATTGAGGACTCTGAGCAGGTAAACAGACGTGGGCCGACCAGGCCTGATACCCGGAATGAAGCCGCCGTTCTTCTGCAGCGTCTCCGGGAGGTTCTGCTGATTGAATATCACCAGGGTGTAGAAATAGGTGAAAGCAACGACCAGCAAAAACGTGAACAGCCAGTAGGGAAAGTTAGCGGGGCTGAACCAGTCCGCCAGAGTGGAAAACAACGCAGACAGCCAGCCCACGTCGGATGTCCTCAGATAAGTCGCGACCGTTCCCGGCAGCAGCATCAGCGAAAAAGCAAAGATGAGCGGGATCATGCCGGCGGAGTTGATCTTCATCGGTACGTGAGTGCTTTGACCGCCGTACATCCGGTTGCCGCGAATTCGCTTGGCGTACTGGACCGGTATGCGCCGCTGCGCTTCCTGAATGAAGACGATCGATGCGATCATCACGATTCCTATCGCAACGAAAGCCGCCAAACCGAGCAGGTTCTCGCCGCCGAATATCGACCGCCCCAACGCGGTCGGGGCGCCGGCGATGATTCCGCCGAGAATGATGATCGACACTCCGTTGCCAATTCCGCGCTCCGTTATCAACTCGCCCAGCCACAGCAGAAACAATGTGCCGGCGGTCATTAAGACGAGCAGCACGATTGTGTCAATGATTCCGAAATCGGCAGGCAGCGGCGAAGGTGAGGATTGTCTCAAGATTTGAATTTGACCGATTCCCTGGAGCATCGCCAATGGAACGGTCGCCAGGCGAGTGTATTGGGCGATCTTCTTTCGACCCGCGTCGCCTTCCTTGGAAAGCTCTTTGAGTTGGGGGATCAGCGGAACCATGATCTGCATGATGATCGATCCCGTGATGTAGGGGTAAACGCCTAGAGCGACGATCGAGAAGTTTTCTAGCGCTCCTCCCGACAGGAGGTTCAGGAATCCAAGTATCTGATTACCTTCTCCAGCAACTTGCTGCCTGAGAATGTCAAGACGCACGCCCGGCATCGGAATGTGGGCGACGACGCGGAACACAAACAGCATCAATGCCGTGAAGATCAGCTTGTTTCGGAGATCCGGCAGCTTTAATGCGGTGAGGGCGGCTTGAATCATCTGGTCAGTTTGCTTGAATCCCTAAGATTGGCTGCCGGAATCGGGAGCGACTTCCGCTTGATCGCTCTCTTTCACAGCACTCCCGCCCGCCGCTGCGATTTTCGATGCGGCCGACCGCGAGAAGCTAGGCGCATGAACGACAAGGCTCCTGGTCAATTCGCCATCGCCAAGAATTTTGTACTGCGGCCCATGAATCAGCCCCACTCCTAACAATTCCGCGGCGGTGATGATCGCGCCATCTTCAAAGGAGTTGAGCGCGCCAACGTTTACCGGTTCATAGGTCTTCTTGAACTTGAAATTGCTGAACCCGCCTAGTTTCGGCGAACGCATCATGATGGGCGTCTGACCGCCTTCAAACCGGTACCGCTTGCGAGCTCCCGACCTCGACAGCTGCCCGTCCTGGCCGCGACCACTCGTCTTACCCCGCCCCGATCCGTGGCCGCGCCCGACCCGGCGCCGCTTTTTCTTGGCGCCCGCGAGCCGGGAAATATCGTGAAGTTTCAGATTCGGAGTATCAGAGGACACGCTCTATCAAGACTCCTCTACAGGTTTGGATACCACCAGGTGCCGGACCGCCTTGATCATGCCGCGAATCGCCGGCGTGTCTGCCTTAACAACTTTGTGACCGAGGCGCTTTAGACCCAAAGCCTGGATCGTCGCCTTCTGATCCTTGCTGTAGCCAATGGCGCTTTTTACCCAGGTAATTTCAATCAACGCCGGGAGCCACCTGCTGAGCCGCGCGTTGCGGCTCACGTAGTTTTACGCCTTTGGGCACTCGCAGCGCTTCAAGCGCCCGAAGCGTCGCTTTGGCGAGGTTTATCGGATTTGGGGAACCGAGGGCCTTGGTCAAGATGTTGCGAATTCCGGCAGACTCCACGACCGCACGAACGGCCCCTCCAGCGATGACGCCAGTACCAGGCCCAGCGGGCCGCAGCACGACCTTGCAAGCTCCAAACTTGCCCTCAATGTAATGAGGTATTGTTCCGTCCTCGGTAATCGGGACCGACGCCATGCTGCGCCTGGCGCGCTCTTGCCCCTTCCGAATCGAATCGGCAACCTCACGCGCTTTGCCAAGCCCAATTCCAACCCGGTTTTGTCCGTCTCCAACCACGACCAGCGCGTTGAAACCGAATGTGCGACCGCCTTTTACGACCTTCGCTACTCGGTTGATGCGTACAACGCGCTCCTCGTAACGGTTTTGTTCCATTCCGTCAGACCGCACGACCGACCACCTTAAAACTCAAGACCGGCTTTCCTGGCGGCATTCGCCAACGCGGCAACCCGGCCGTGATAGTGGTGACCACCACGGTCGAGCAGTACTTTGGTTACGTTGCGCTCCAGGGCTCTTTGCGCCAAGACCTGACCGACGGTGCGAGACTGATCCGTCTTCGCTCCGGATGCACTTTTCCTCAAGTCCTTGTCGAGGGTACTCGCCGAGACGATGGTGACACCCCTAGTGTCGTCGATGATCTGCGCGTAGATGTGGCGCGCGCTCCGGAAAACCGCCAGCCGCGGCCTTTCGGGCGATCCCGATATGCGCCTCCGCAGCGACCGGTGCCGCACTTGCCTCATTCGAGACCTGCTTTTCTTCTTATCCATTGTCAGTCATTTCCGGTGAATCCCTATCCGATTCCCGCCGTTACGGCGGCTTTGCCGGGCTTGGTTTTAACGACTTCGCCCACGTAGCGAATCCCTTTTCCCTTATAGGGGTCGGGCGGTCGCAGCGCCCGAATTCTGGCGGCCTCGCGTCCCACCAGCTCCTTGTCGATACCTTTGACGGTCAACCGGGTTTGGCCGTCGAGCACGTAGTCGAGGCCGTCCGGCGCTTCGAGGAAGACCGGATGCGAGAATCCAAGCTGAACCTCGATTCGGCCGCCCTGCATTTGCGCGCGATACCCGACGCCCTGAATCTCAAGTTGCTTGCTAAAGCCCTTGGACACGCCTTCCACCATGTTGGCGATCAGACTGCGGTAAAGCCCGTGCATCTCCTTATGGCGTCGAGAGTCGGACGCCCGCAGTACGCGGATTTGGTCCTCCGCCTCATGAAGACTGATCGACGGATCTATTCGCAGCGAAAGCTGGCCCAGGCTTCCCGAGACCTCAACCAATCCGCGATCGTCTACAGACCACTTGACGCCGTCGGGGATCGGAATGGGGCGCGCCCCAACTCTAGACAACGTCAAATCCCTCGCTTGCTTGCACACTTACCACGCGTAGCACATGACCTCCCCGCCGATGCGCCTGCGGTATGCTTCGCGTCCTGTCATCAAGCCCTGCGAGGTTGAAATCACGGCGATCCCCACGCCGCCCATGACCTTCGGTATATCCCTGGCTCCCGAATAGATCCGCAGTCCCGGCTTGCTGACCCGTTTGAGTCCGCTCAGCGCGGGGCGGCGCTCTTCGTCGTATTTCAGGTCTATCTTCAGCGTGTCCTGGACGGCGCCAGGCTCCACCTCACAATCGTCGATCAGCCCTTCCCTTGCGAGGATCCTTGCTATTCCGATCTTGGTTTTCGACGCGGGCATTGAAACCGTCGGGTTGCCAGCCATGACGGCATTTCTGAGCCTCGCGCACATGTCGGCTATGGGATCGGTATTCACTGGGTTCTAGACCTGAATCCTTTGCTGGTCACCAAGAGCTACCAACTCGACTTCGTGATGCCCGGAATCTCCCCGCGAAGCGCCCGGGTCCGGAAGCAGATGCGGCACATCCCGAACTTTCTTATGTAGGCCCTGGGGCGTCCGCAAAGCGCACAGCGATGGTGAAACTGAACTTTGAACTTCGGTTTCCGTTTCCACTTTTCGATTTTCGCTTTCTTTGCCAATGCCTCTCGCCTTCCAGTACTGCTCTATGCCGCTTCGCGGCGGAACGGCGCTCCGAGCATTTCCAGCAGGGTTCGCGCCTCCCTGTCGGTTTGAGCACTTGTAACAATTACAACCTGAAACGGCCGAACGCGGTCGATGGTTGTGTAATCGATCTCGGGAAATATGAGCTGCTCTTCAAACCCTACCGAGTAATTGCCGCGGCCGTCGAACGAATCTGGCGACAATCCTCGAAAATCGCGCACGCGGGGGATCGCCACCGAAAACAGCCGGTCCAAGAATTCGTACATCCGGGTGCCGCGGAGCGTGACCATGCAACCGATCCGCATTCCCGCTCGAAGCTTGAAATTCGAAACGGACTTCCTGGCCTTCGTCACGACGGGCTTTTGCCCCGCCATCACCGACATATCGCGCACGGCGCTATCGGGAACGTTGGCGTTCTGAATAGCGTCGCCCAATCCCGTGTTCAGGATTATCTTCTCGATTCGTGGCGCCTGCATTACGTTCAGGTAGCCAAGCTCCTTCATCAGCGCAGGCCTGATCTCGTTTAGATACCTGTCTTTCAATCTGGCCATGCGTCTCTACTCGTCAATCACTTCGCCGCATTTGCGGCACGCGCGAACCATAGTCCCGTCCCCGAGCGGTCGCTTGGAAACTCGCGCGGCGTCTCCGCATTTCGGGCAAACAAGCATTACATTCGAAATGTGGAGAGGCCCGTCGAAGTCGATTATCCCGGATGGCCTGCCCGGTCCCGTTGCGCGGCGGTGCCGTTTGAGCGTGTTGATACCCTCAACCACGACCTGCCGCTTGCCCGGTATGAGCTCGCGCACGGCGCCCCGCTTGCCGCGGTCCTTCCCGCTTAACACAAGGACCTCGTCGTTCTTCTTTATCTTAAATCCCATTTGCCTATCAGAGAGCCTCCGGGGCCAGCGACACTACTCTGGCGAATTTCGACTCGCGAAGCTCGCGGGCCACGGGACCGAAGATACGCGTCCCGGAGGGCGTATCGGCGGGTCCAAGCACGACGGCGGCATTGTCGTCGAACCGGATTCTCGAACCGTCGATACGGCGATATTCCTTGGCGATTCGCACCACCACGGCTCTGACAATGCGCCCCTTGGGCAGAGGGCTGTTCGGCACCGCAGCCCTTATGGATCCCACAACGACATCCCCGACCCGAGCGTAACGGCGGCCGCTTCCACCCAGCACGCGAATGACGAGCATTTCCCTCGCGCCAGTATTGTCGGCGATCCGAATCTTAGACTGCTGCTGTATCACCCGAAGTCGCCTCTTGGTCTGAACTTGGCTGGTCTCCGTTCATGATCTCGCGAAGCCTCCAACGCTTGGATTTACTTAGAGGGCGCGTCGCTTCGATCGCGACTTCGTCGCCTACTTCAGCCTTGTTCTCCGGATCATGCGCCAGGAACTTCTTTTGCGTCCGAACAGGTTTCTTGTAGATTCGATGCCGCCGATATGAGTCGACCTGAACAACGATGGTTTTGTCCATCTTGTTGCTGACTACGGTTCCCTGAAGACGCCGGCGACCCTTAGCCTTATCCATCGCCGTTTCCTCCGGATCCGTCTATCACCTCGGCCCGCGCTTTTTCGGTGATGATTGTGTTAATCCGCGCTATGTCGCGTCGAACTGACCTCAATTGCGAAGTGTCGTCCAGCTGATGGGTTGCATGCTGGAACCTCAGACGGAACAGTTGCTCCTTGGCCTCACCAAGCTGCTCGGCCAGATCGGAAATCGATTTAGACCGGATTTCGCGCGCCTTAGCCAACGACCAACTCCTGATCTCGAGACAGCACGCGCGTTGCCACCGACAATTTGTGGCCGGCAAGCCTCAAGGCTTCCTGAGCAAGGTGCGGGGGCACGCCTGAAATCTCAAAAATTACCCTTCCCGGCTTGACAACCGCCACGTGTTCTTCGACGGCTCCTTTTCCACTCCCCATGCGGGTTTCGACGGGCTTCTTGCTGATCGGTTTGTCGGGGAATATTCGAATCCAAACTCGGCCATGCCGTTTAACGTGATGCGTTATCACCCGCCGGGCTGCCTCGATCTGGCGACTGTCCACCCAACCAGAGGACAACGACTGAAGAGCAAAGTCACCGTAAGCGAGCGCGTTTCCGGTGGCAGCCACGCCGCGGCGACGGCCGCGGTGCTGTTTGCGAAACTTGGATTGCCTGGGCATCAACATTTCAGCAGCTACACTCCCGATCCCAGCGGACCGGTCGATCCGGGTCCTTCGGGACCCTCATCCCGCGATATTCCCGATTCTCCGCGGTGCACCCAGGCTTTGACGCCGATAGTGCCGTATGTCGTCCGGGCTTCGGTCTGCCCATAGTCGATGTCCGCTCTGAGAGTCTGGAGGGGAACGCGTCCTCTGATCTCAAACTCAGTCCGCGACATCTCGCGCCCACCCAGGCGGCCGGCGACCATAATCTTGACGCCACCTGCCCAAGCCCGCATCGTCCGGTCGCAGGCCATTCGCATGGCGCGCTTGAACGAGACGCGCCGCTCGATCTGCTCGGCCACGTTCCGAGCGACCAAAAAGGCGTCTAACTCCGGGTTCGTGATCTCCGACACAGTAATGAAAACCCGCCTGTCGGAAATCTTGGCGAGGTCCTCCTGCAATGCGTCTCTGTTTGCGCCTCCACGCCCGATGACAATTCCGGGTCTGGACGTGTGGACGGTGACGCGAACGACGTTGGACGCGCGGCGGATTCCAATCCTCGAAACGCCGGCACCATACGACCTGCGTCCGGGCCGGGGCTGCGCGCCGGGCGGATTCTCAAGCCATTTCCTT
>JAPOVO010000304.1 GCA_026708165.1 Chloroflexota bacterium
GACCGGAAGCCATCTACTTCAGCGATCCTTCATCAGTATCACGTCGTCGGGCGGACAACTTTAGCGGCCAGAATCAGGACCCGCCGTCTGTGGCGTCGTGCCGTTCGACGATGTGGTCTACGATGCCGTAATCCAGCGCCTCGTGCGCCGTCATCCAGTAGTCCCGGTCCGTGTCGGCTCTGATCTTCTCGACCGACTGACCGGTGTGATGCACGAGGATGTCCTCGAGGCCCGAACGCACTCGCATGATCTCGCGGGCGGCTATCTCAAGATCGGAAGCCTGCATGTAGCCGGGAATGTTCTGCTGCGGCTGATGAATCAAAACGCTGCTGTGCGGGAGCGCGTAGCGTTTTCCGGGCGTTCCCCCCGCCAGCAACACGCAGGCGATGCTCGCGGCGATCCCGGTGCAAAACGTCTGAATCTCCGGCGCGATGTACTGCATTGTGTCGTAGATGGCCATTCCCGCGTGCACGCCGCCGCCGGGCGAGTTGATGTAAATGCTGATATCGCGGTCTGGGTCTTCGCTTTGCAGAAGCAAAAGCTGCGCCACGAGTGTGTTGGCCAGCGCATCGTCGACCGGCGATCCTATAAACACAATGCGGTCACGCAGAAGCCGTGAATAGATGTCCATCCCGCGTTCGCCGCGGTCCGTTGTCTCGATTACGTAGGGAATCAACGCCATTGGGCAGTCCTTCTCTCGATAAGGTCGGTCATTATTTCGTCAAACACTGTCGCGTATTTAGTCGGAGTCCGCCGCGCTCGTCGGGGCTTTCGATCCGCTCGGCAAAATGATTCCAGATTCGGTTCGCTCCAACTGCGGCCGTGGCTCTGGCTCCGGCTCTGCCTCGGTCTCCGGTTCCGGCTCTGCTTCGGTGACCTCGATGGCCTCGATCAGCGCGTCCAGGGCCTTCCTGTCGCGAAGCCTGCCGGCCAGCCGGTTCTTCATGTCGTCGGAGCGGTAGGCCTCTCTGATCCTGTCGCGCTCCCCCTCCGGATAAGCGGCGACGATGGAGTCGATCTCCGCCATGACGTCCGGCTCCGTCACCTCGATATCTTGGTCGTTTGCATATTCGACGAGAGTGACCGTCCGCTTGACGTCCTCTCGGGCTTCCGTGTCGGCTTCTTCTTGCCATTGCTCCCGCGTCTTGCCGACAGATCCCAAATAGGTGTCAATCGCGACGCCCTGCGATGTCAGATAGCTTTCGCGCCCCTTCAGGACTTCCTCGGCATGCCGCTCGATCAGCACGTCCGGGATCTCGAAGCGGCTGCGCGCGACGAGCGTCTCGAGCGCGGCGCGGCGCAGCTCGATGTCCGCGGCGCCTTCCTTCCGTTCGAGCACGCGTTTCCGAACGTCCTCCCGCAACTCCTCGACGGTCTTGAATTCGGAGACAGACTCGGCAAACTCGTCAGTCAGCTCGGGAAGCTCGGGCGCGCGCACTGAAAGCAGCTCCACCGTGAAGGTCGCGTACTTTCCGCGCAGGTCCTCGTCGTAATAGTCGTCCGGGACATCGAGATCGAACACCCGAACGTCCCCGATCTCCATCCCCATAACGTTCGAATCGAAGCCCCGCGGCAGCCAGTTTTGGCCCACCATGAACGACACGGGCTTCTCGTCGGCTTTTTCGATCTCTCCGGCGATTATGGAGAGCCGCGCCTCGCCCATATCGCCCTCCTGCAGCCGGTGGTCCTCGACCGGTTTCAGCTCCGCGCGGCTCCGCCGGATGTCGTTGAGCACTCCCTCCATCTCGCCGTCCTCGACGGTCACCCGGTCTTTTGTCAGCGAAATGGTCTCGATGTCGCCGAGTTCGACCGTCGGGCGCAGTGGCACGGTCGCCGTGAACACCACCGGCTCCTCGATACCTTCCACTTCTGCAAGGTCCACTTCCGGCCGGTCGATAGGTTCCAGGCTTTCCTCGCGGATGGCCCGATCGTACGAATTGGGAACCAGGTGCTCCAGCGCCTCGCCGATAATCGCCTGCTTGCCGAACATCGACTCCACGATGCTTCGCGGGGCCTTGCCCGGTCTGAAGCCGGGAATCCGGGCCTTTCCGGATATACGCTTTACCGCGCGGGCATACTCGGATTGAAGCTCGGCCGGCTCGATCTCCACGGTCATCTCGGCCAGTCCGTTGCCGAGCCTCTTGCTGCTAATCCTCAATGCGACACCGTATCTCCCGTTATGAACATCCCTATCCGGAACCGGACCGCAGACTATAGCCCGCCAGACAAAAAAGAAGGACTCGAAACCGGAGCCCTTCTCTCCCAGTCGCCGCCAAGCGGCGGAGTCCGAACAAAACGCCCTCTGCGCCGTTCACGCCTCTTGCCGATTATATCGACCACAAAGCCCGCGAGGACCGTAGCGCCGGCAGCCTATGTTCTTCCACCGTTGCTCGAACGATCCCTCAAACCTCGCCGCAACTGCTTAGGTCGAGTCAACCATCCCCTACCGGCACGTGATCCACTAGCAGTCGAGCGTGCGCTCGCGCTCCCACGCCGTAAGCTGGCTGGAATACTCCTGCCATTCCGCCATCTTCAGCTTGATGTAGCTCGTTACAAACTCATCCCCAAAGGCCTCCCGAAGCACATCGCTCCGCTCGAAGGCTCTAAGCGCGTCCAGTAGATAGAGCGGTAGCTGCCGGAGGCCGGTCACGTCCGCTCCGGGCGCGTTCATGTCTATGTCGAGACGCGGGCCCGGGTCGCGTCTATTGGCTATGCCATCCAGACCCGCCGCCAGCACCGCCGCCTGCAAGAGGTAGGGATTGGCGGCGCCGTCGGGCAGGCGGAACTCAAAGCGGTCGTCCTCGGGCGTGCGCACCATGTGAGTGCGGTTGTTGCCGGTGTAGCTGATGTAGTTGGGCGCCCACGTCGCGCCGGAGGCGGTCACGGGAGCGTTGATCCGCTTGTAGCTGTTCACCGTTGGATTGGTTATGGCGCACAGTGCTTCCGCCGAGTGAATGACGCCGCCGAGGAAATGATAGGCAAGCTCCGAAAGCCCCTGTTCCCCATCGGGGTCCTGGAAGAGGTTCTCGTCGCTGTCCTTGTCCCAAAGCGAGAAGTGCACGTGGCAGCCGCTGCCTGTAAGACCCAGAAACGGCTTGGGCATGAAGGTGGCGCGCAGGCCGTGCTTTTCGGCAAGGCTCTTGACCATGAACTTGAAGAAGGTGTGCCTGTCCGCGGTGGTCAGGCAGTCGGCGTACTCCCAGTTCATCTCGAACTGGCCGTTGCCGTCTTCGTGGTCGTTCTGGTATGGACTCCACCCCAGACCGCCCATCGCGTCGCAGATCTCACTAATCAGGTCGTAGCGCCGCAGCAGGGCAAGCTGGTCATAACAGGGTTTGGCCTGAGTGTCGTTGGGATCGGATATCTTGGTGCCGTCGGGATCGATGATGAAGTACTCACACTCGACGCCCGACTTCATCACATATCCGGCCTCGGCGGCTTGCTCGATGATCCGCTTGAGAAGGACTCGCGGCGCTTGCGCCACTGGCTCGCCGTCCATGTGCAGATCGGACGGTATCCAGCCAAGCTCCGGCTGCCAGGGAATCTGGATCAGGCCGTCGACGTCGGGCATCGCCCACATGTCGGGATGGGCCGGGGTCATGTCCAGATGGGTCGCGAATCCGGCGAATCCCGCCCCCGTTTTCTGCATGTCGGAGGCGGCGTGCGCGGGAACGAGCTTTGAGCGCATCACGCCGAAGAGGTCGGTAAAGCTGAACAGGAAGTAGCGGATTTCCGTCCCCGCCGCCAGCTCTCTGTCCTTAGCTATCTGAGAAAGGTCGCCGCTCATCTCATCCCCTCTTGCAAATACTCACGCGCCTCGCCGGGCTAGCAGTTTATAGGTAATCCGCGAGACACGACCGGAGCGCATATTCGGGTCTGTGAGTTGGCTCTAACGGCCGGGAATCCAGCTCGTTCCGGCCAGCGGCACTCCCGCCATGGCGGCGGCCTCTAAGGTCAGCGCCACCAGGTCTTCTGGCTCGAGGTTGTGTACGTGCGACTTCCCACAGGCGCGCGCCAGCGTCTGGGTCTCGAGCGTCAGAGTCGAGAGATAGTTCCTCACCCGGCGGGACGCCGCATCCGGCTCCAGTCGTTTCTCCAGTTCAGGGTCTTGAGTAGTTATGCCCACGGGACACCTTCCGGTATGGCAGTTGTGGCAGAACCCCGGCTTGGTGCCCAGCGCCTCGTAGTCTTCGACGTAAATGTTGCGGTTGCAGTTGAGCGCGATCAGAACGGCGGTCCCCAGCGACACGGCGTCGGCCCCCATCGCGAGGGCCTTCGCAACGTCGGGCCCCGAGCGAATCCCGCCCGAAACGACGAGTTGCACCTTGCGGTGCATGTCCAGCTCTTCCAGAGCCTCGACGGCTTCCCGGACGGCGGCCAGCGTCGGTACGCCGACATGCTCTATGAACACGTCCTGCGTCGCCCCGGTCCCGCCCTGCATCCCGTCTAGCACCACCACGTCGGCCCCCGCTTTCACAGCCAGTTGGACGTCGAACCGGACCCTGGTGGCGGCCATCTTGACGAAGATAGGCTTCTCGTAATCGGTGATCTCGCGCAGCTCCTGGATCTTGATCGTCAAATCATCGGGACCGGTCCAGTCGGGATGCCGGCAGGCGCTTCGCTGGTCTATGCCTTCGGGCAAAGTGCGCATCGCCGCTACCCGCTCGGAGACCTTCAGTCCAAGCAGCATCCCACCACCGCCCGGCTTCGCGCCCTGGCCGATTACGGTCTCGACCGCGTCGCAGGCCCGCAGATGGTCAGGGTCCACTCCGTAACGCGACGGCAGCACCTGGTAGACCAGCGTCTGCGACGACTCGCGCTCTTCGTGCGTCATTCCCCCGTCGCCGGTCGTTGTCGCCGTACCCATCGCGGTGGCGGCGTGCCCCAGGGCGCGCTTGGCGTTCGAACTGATCGCCCCGAAGCTCATTCCGGCGACGGTGATCGGGATCTTCAAGTGAAGCGGTTTCTTCGCAAACCGCGACCCTAGAACCACGTCGGTGTCGCATTTCTCGCGGTACCCCTCCAGCGGATACCGGGACAGCGACGCTCCAAGGAAGGCGAGGTCGTCGAATGTCGGCAGCTTGCGCTTGGGGCCCCAACCGCGAATCTCATAAATGCCCTGGTCGGCGGCGCGCTGTATCTCGGCTATCACATTGGGAGGAAAAGTCGCCGATTGCCGGTATTCGGCGAGGTCGATTTGGTCGGGGTTGATGCCTATATCGGTCATCAGTAGCTCGCCGCGTTGTCTATGTGAAAGTTGTACAGGTTTCTGGCGGAGCCATAGAGTCTGAAGTCCGAAGGATTGTGATCGAATCCGGCGCGTTGAAGAAGGCCCACAAGTCCCTCGCGCTGCTCCCGCGACATTTCCTTGGCTACGCAGTCGGCCCCGAGATCGTCCGCCGATCCGCGCACGAAAATCTCGGCCTCGTAGATCGAGTCGCCAAGTCCGGGGCCCGCGTCCCCGCACACAACCAGGCGTCCAGCCTGGGCCATAAACGCGCTCATGTGCCCCACCGAGCCGCCCACGACGATGTCAATTCCTTTCATGGAAATGCCACAACGCGAGCTGGCGTCGCCCTCTATGACCAACATCCCGCCGCGCCCGGTCGCGCCCGCCGACGAGCTGGCGTTGCCTTGAACTCGCACCACGCCGGACATCATGTTCTCGGCCAGCCCCACCCCCGCGTGTCCGGCCACGGTTATGTTGGCGAGCTTGTTCATGCCCGCGCAGTAGTAGCCGACGTGTCCCTCGATTAACAAGGAGACCGGCGAGTCGGCCCCAACCGCGATGTTATGCAGGCCATGCGGATTCCTGATGCGCCAGCGCGCATCCGTCGTCCCGGCCGAAATCGCGTGCAGACGCTCGTTGAGACCCCGCACTCCCACGGCTTCGAGATCGACGTCAACCCACACCTAGGCGCGGCTCCACGTGTACACGACCGCCGGTTCAGGTTCCCAGATCCTCGCCTGCGACGCGCCGGGCAGGTGATCGAGCGCCCGGTACTCTGAGGCCATCGCGACCCAGCGGTCCGTCTCGGCCAGCACCGCCGGCTTGCACGCGAAGCTGTCGCGCAAGACTGCGAACCCATCCTTGGTGCCGATTGCGAACGTATAGAAGCCGTCAAGCTCTTCGAGGCCATCCTCCAGCGCCTCTTCGAGATCGAGACCCTGGCTCAGCTTCATGGTGAAGAAACCTGCGGCCACCTCGCTGTCATTGTCGGTCTCGAACGTTATCCCGTGCCGCTCCAGCTTGCGGCGCAGGCGGTTGTGGTTGGAAAGCGAGCCGTTATGCACCAGACAAAGGTCGCGACCGGTCGAAAACGGGTGCGAGTGCTCGGTGGTGACGGCGCTTTCGGTGGCCATTCGCGTATGCCCCAAGGCGTGCGAGCCTCGGAACTCCGCGAGTCCGAACCGGTCCGAGACTTCCGCCGGCGTGCCCTGCTCCTTGAATATCTCGATGTCCGTCCCGGCGCTGGTCACGCGCACCTCGGGGCGTTGACTTCGCAGCCACGCCAGCACAGCCTTCTCGTCGCCGCGAACGGCCAGCACGGCATGATTCCAATACGTCTCTACCCGCACCGAAACCGTGAGGTCGGACTCCATGCTTGCGACTAAGTCGTCCCACGCATAGTCGTCATCGGGGGTCGAAAGAGTGATCTTGACCTCGCCCTCGTCGACAGGGTCTCTATAGATGGCGAACCCGGCGCTGTCAGGGCCGCGGTCGCCCATCTCGGAAAGCATCGACTCGACCAGCGAGCCAAGCTCCGATTGAAGACTCTCGTCCTTGAGAAACAGACCGACGATCCCACACATTTTTCTACGCCCCTGAAGCCGGGCCGGTGAGTTTGGCGCTCACGATGTTACTTGACTTCCGCCTGGAGAGTCTGAAGCGACCACAACCCGACCGCGCCCCCTCGGAATTCACGCATGGCGTCCAGAATCGCGTCCCAGAAATACTCCGCCGAGGCGCTGTCGCCGAGAAGATAGAACGCGTTAGCGACGCCAATGTCGCAGCGGACGACCGTGGCCGTCATACCGGCCACCGATGTCTGCGCCACTGCCCCATCGGCGAATGACGAAGGCCTAAGGTCTACGCCGCAGACCTTGGCCATACACTCGGCGGCGCGTGAGCCGGTTAGCGCGAACCAGAACAGGCCGTCATAGCGCGGCAGTACGTATGCCCGCGCCTCCCTCGCTTCGTTGGACTCCGACTCCAGGCGGTCGCACAGGTCGCGGTTCCCGGAGAGGTTGCTCAGAATCAGCGACTCCGTCTTGGATCGCGCGATCGCCAGAGAGCCGTCACTCTGCCGCCACGACCAGTTGGGCCTCGATCCATCGATAGTCACGCCGCGCTCCGCCAGCCAATCCATGGCGCCTGCGCCCTTGAACCCCACTCGCGGCAGTGGCGAAAGATCGGCAAGCCCGAGCCGCCGAGCCGTTTCGACCTCTGAAGCAGTGTCGCCGAAGCGCGCCGCCACGGCGGCTCCGCCTGTTTCGGTAAACCAGGCTCCCGCCGACTCCAGCCGCCGGTACACGAAGCTGCGGCGGGCGAACGCCGCCGGACGCGCGGTCGACTTGCCGGATTCGGCCACTGTCATGACCCCTGCCTGGTGTTGCCGGGGTCGTAGAACGGCAGCGCCGCAACCTCGGCGCGCACCATGCGGCCGTCTTGGGCCTTGATATCGAAAACGTGTCCGGCGGCGGCTTGATCGGGGGCCACGTACGCCAACCCTATAGTCCGACCCAAGGTCGGCGACCACGCCGACGACGTTACCCGTCCTACGATCTCGCCCCAGCGTATAACCAGACAGCCCTCTTCGGGAATGGGGCCTCCTGAGCCGACGAGCCGGTATCCGACCAGCCTGCGCGCGATGCCCTTGGCGGCCATGATCTCGACGGATCGTTTGCCCACGTAGTAGCGCTTGCGCCGCCCGAGCGCCCAGCCCATGTCGGCTTCCAGCGGATTGGTCAGGCCGTCGGTATCTTGTCCGACTATGACGTGTCCCTTCTCCAGCCTGAGCACTCGCTGGGCCTCGACGGCAAAAGGTCGGATGCCGAATTCATCTCCGGCCTCCATCAGCGCGTCCCAAAGGGCCTCGGCCTGCGCCGACGGCACGTGTATCTCATAGCCCAGCTCGCCCACGAAACCGATCCGCAAGACCCGAACGGGGATCCCGCCGATCTCCCCGGTTCTCACAGCCATGTACGGGAAAGCCGCCTGAGAGAAATCGATATCCGAAGCCAGCTTTTCGAGCACCGCGCGGGAGGTTGGACCGGCCAGATTGAATGCGCAGGTGGACGAAGTCACGTCCGAGATATCGACGTCCAGCCGCCACTGCGCCTGCCGCCAGAGCAGCGCAGGGTACATCTCTTCCGCGCCCGTGGTGCTGGCGGTGACGTAGAAGTGGTTCTTCGCAAGGCGCGCGGCGACGCCGTCGTCGACCAACTCCTTCGTATCATTCAGGACCATCGCGTATCGAACGCGTCCCACCCTCAGCCGGATATATGACAACGTGTACATCCGGTTGAGGAATTGCGGCGCGTCGGGACCGCGAATCTGGAATCCACCGAGAGTCGAAACATCG
>JAPOVO010000240.1 GCA_026708165.1 Chloroflexota bacterium
CCCGAATCGTGGCGGCGATAGCGCACGTTATGCGACGCCCTTTCAGGACGACGAGGACAGCCTTTTCTTCGAGACGTTCAACCGCAACAAGAAGAGCATCAGCCTGGATTTGCGCAATCGTGAAGGGCGTAAGGTCTTCGAGGATCTCGTCACGGTTTCGGACGCCGTCTACTCCAATTTCCGCGGAGACGTGCCCAGGCGGTTGGGCATCACTTACGATGATCTGAAGCACTTGAATCCCCGGATCGTCTGTTGCGCTCTCAGTGGATTTGGAATGACGGGACCGCGCGCGGCGGACCCATCCTACGATTACATGATTCAAGGTGCGACTGGCTGGATGAGCATGACGGGCGAGCCGGATGGCCCGCCGGCGAAGTCGGGACTGCCAGTGGTCGATCTTGCAACCGGCTTCGCCGCTGCGCTGTCATTGATGGTCGGCGTTCACGCGGCTCGCCGTGATGGCGTCGGGATGGACTGCGACGTTAGCCTATTCGACGTGGCCTTGAGTATGTTGTCTTATCCCGGCACCTGGCATCTGACCCGTGGATATCAGCCAGCACGCACCCGGCAATCGGCGCATCTCACGCTCGTTCCCTTTCAGAACTTTCGTACGGCGGACGGGTGGATCGTCGCGGGCGGCCCCATGGAAGCGTTCTGGAAGGGGATGGTTTCGGCGCTCGGACGGCCCGATCTGGCGGAAGACTCACGCTTCGAGACCTTCAAAACCAGGCGAGAACACGCCGCCGAATTGCTGGCAATAATCGAGCCAATCTTCGAGTCGCGTCCCACCGCGCACTGGCTGGCCGTACTGCGGGCGGCAGACGTGCCTTGCGACGTTGTGAACACTGTGGCCGAGGCGGTGAACGAACCTCAGGCTGCGGCGCGAGACATGGTCGTTGAGGTCGACCATCCAAGGTTCGGGACAGTACGCCAGTTAGCCAGTCCTTTGAAACTAAGCCGTTTCCGTCCTTCGTACCGAAGAGCGCCGCAACGTGACGAGGACCTGATGAGCGTGCTCGAAGCGGTGCTCGGCTACTCCGCCGACCGAATCGCGGAGCTGGACGCGGCGGGAGCGTTTGGTAAGCCGAAACGTGGGGAATAGCTGGTAATTCCAAAACTGTCGTTCGACGTCGGTTTCGTTAGCATGGTATCCGTGTTGAGTCTGCGGGCTTACCGATAAAGATGCTTACTTATGATCTTCCCCCTTTCTCTATATATGGATTAAACGGATGTGGGGTGGACTGATTTTGACGGATGGCGTTTCGCGCCGATGTTGGTCATCGTTAGACGCCAAGCTCCAGAAAATGCTGCGAGGGAGATATTGCGCTCGGAGAGTTGCTCGGGTTATGCATTCGGAGACTCTGATGTCGCCGTCAAGCGCTTGCGGCTGGTCGCGGAAGTGTTTGAGCCGGAGATGGTTAGTTTCCTCTCGTGTGTTCAAGTCAGACCTCATCTAGCGGTTGATCTCGGCTGTGGGCCTGGCTATACGACTCGCCTCGCCGCTGAGATCCTGAGGCCCGAACGGACCGTGGGATTCGACGCGTCCGACAGGTTCATACAAATGGCGCGTGCCGAACCGAGGGATGGCGTCGAGTACTTTCGACACGACGTCACGACTACACTGTTTCCTGTCGGCCCGGCCGACTTGATGTTCTGCCACCTTCTCTTGCCGCATTTACGAGATCCTGCGGCGGCGCTGTGTACGTGGGCCAGGCAACTCGGACCGACAGGTCTGCTACTAATAGATGAGGTCTCCAATATCCGCACGACTCAGCCGATATTTCAACGCTATCTGGATATGGTCGAGAAGGTCATGGTTGAGCGTGGTGGACACCTTTACGCGGGAAAGGTTGTGGCCCAGCTTGATGCCATCCCAGGATTAGAAATGGCGTTCAGCCGGCAGGTCGAACTTCCGGTCAGCACTGCGCACGCCGCCGCCATGTTTCGCATGAACGTCGCCGTATGGGGCAGAAGGCCGACCACGCGGGATCTATTTCCCCATAGCAGCGTCCTTGAGATCGAGTCGGAACTCGAGGAACTAACGAAATCAACATCTGAATGTGAAATTGCCTGGGATATGCATCAACTGATATACGAGGCATCACCCCTCAAAATCGGTATCTGACTAGGTCTTAAGAGAGGACTGGTACACCATGAAGCAACTGGGACTCGGAATCATCGGTCTGGGAGTTGGTAGAGGAGCCTTGCTCTTGAACGAGGATCCCGAATCGCCGATTGCCGTGCGGGCGGTCGCTGACCTCGACTCCGAGCGGCTCGAACAAGCTACTAGCGAATACGGCGTAGCATTTGCGACGACGGACTACCGCGAGCTTCTGGCAAGGCCGGACGTGGACGTTGTAGGGGTGTTCACGCCCGACCATCTGCATGCGGAACATCTGCCTGCCACGCTGGAGGCGGGCAAGCACGTTATATGCACCAAGCCCCTGCTTACCACGCTCGACGACTGCGACAACGTGGTCGGCCTCGTGAGGCGAACGGGACTCAAGTTTGTGGTGGCGCAGACCTGGCGGTTTATTCCGCATATCATCGCCGTAAAGCAAGCGGTGGACGATGGCCGGATAGGTCGTATCAGCCTCATTGAGACTGGCTATATCCACGATCTTCGCGGCGTGTGCGAAAAAACGCCCTGGCGGGTCACGGCACCGCAGAACTTTCTGTTCGGCGGCGGCGCTCACGCGATCGATTGCCTGAGGTGGTTCGCCGGCAACGTCTCGGAGGTAAGTGCGTTCGCCATGAATTCAGGTGTCATACCCGGATATCCGATAGAGGACATCTGGATTCTGAATCTGATATTCGAGAGCGGCGCGTTGGGCCGGGTCCTGGTGATGTGCGGCTCTGTCAACAACAGAAGCGAGGGACTGGCAGGCGGCAATAAGCATCTCCAGATTTACGGTACGGAAGGAACCATCACCGGAATCGATATCGGCGTCGACGGCACTCCCCAACACTCCAATCTTGAGGTGCAACCACCGCAGGTTGCTGGCGCTCTAATTGAAGGACCCGCTGCGGGGTTAGTGCCCCATTTCTCCAAGATGGCGGATTGGATTAAGAACGACGAAACACCCGACCCGGACGTCGTAGAGGGCGCCAGGGGAATAGCGGTGGCCGTCGCCGCGCAGGAATCGCTAAAGACCGGCCGGGTGGTCAAGGTCCGCAATGACTTCTGACCTACGATATTCCTCGTGAGTGCTGACCAGGAGCAAAGGCGATCCGCAGGCAGCCTGAACCGACGCAATCAAACACCGTGGCCGCGATTGATTGGGAGTTCAATAGATGGCGAAGAGCAAGCTGCTTCAAATCGGTTTCGACGGTATGAACCTGCTTCTGCTTCGAAAGTACGAGGCGGAGGGCCTTCTTCCTAACTTTTCCAGGCTTCTGGAACGTGGCTCGGCTAACAGACTTTTGTGCGCTATCCCGGCGTGGACTCCAACCAATTGGGCAACCCTAGTAACCGGCGCAACCGCGGGTACGCACGGCCTGGGCGGCTGGAGCGTGAGAGACCTCACCAGACCTCGTGATACGGCTGATATTCGCGCGGAGGACTCCAGATCAGTCGGCGCCGAGACTATATGGGAAGTGGCCGAGCGCGCGAATCTCAAGTCGATGATCACGTTCTATCCGGGTTCATGGCCTCCTCGGGTTGCGAACGGTTATGTGGTCGCACCGGGATTCCGTTACCCGCCATTTGCGGTCCTGCCACCGGAAAAGTATGTGATCGGGCGACGAGGAGATTCCCGTCAAACGGGAATCTCCAAGGAAGACCTCCGAGTTGGCACCGACACCGCGGAAACCGGAGAAGAACGAGAAGTAACCCACCTGGTCGCCCGGCACACGGCTGGCGGAGCGCTCGAAGCCGAGATAAGACTCGGCCGAAAGTCGGAGAGCCATCTGCTGATCAGGTTCTCCAAGACCGCCAATATGCCGCGACACGTTGTCACGGCGCAATGTGCAGATTGTCCCGGTGCACCGATTTCGGTGGAGAAGGAGCGCTGGAGCGAATGGCTGTTTGCGCAGCTACTCGATGCGGACGGAGTAGCGCGCCGCGTCTCGTTCAGGCTTCGCCTGCTGCGAGACCAAGGTGACTCGATAACCCTGGTGAGATCAGAGGCTCACCGCACCGACGGATTTGCAAGTCCCGGGAAATTGGCGTCGGAACTGGTGGACTCCGTCGGTGCCTTTATCGGCATGTTCGCAACCAAGCCCGAACCTGGCGACGCTGAGCTGGACGCTTGTCTGGACGAGTATCTTTACAGCGGGCTCTGGCAGGCAAGAGCTGCCAAGTACGTGATGGACAACCACGGTTGGGACCTCCATTTTTCACACTGGCACATGTTCGACACTATCAACCACAGTCACGTGAACCCGGCCGACCGCGGTCATCCGGGATTTGATGCAAAGCGGGCTGAGTGGCATATGAGCGCGCATAGGCGCGCGTTCGAGGTCGCCGATCAGGTACTGGGAGAGTTCCTCGCTCTGGCCGACGATAACACCTACGTATTGGTCAACTCCGACCACGCGATGGCGACCTCACACCGATGGGGAAGCGTTCCACGGCTGCTGCACGATCACGGGCTGATCGCATTTCGCGAGGACGGTATCAGCATAGATCCCGCCAAGAGCAGGGCCTACGTTATCCCGGATCGCGGGAGTGAGATATTCGTCAATCTAGAGGGACGCGAGCCTGATGGAATAGTGCCTGTCGGTGAATATGAGGCTGTGCAGGAGAAAATCATCGAAGCGCTTCATGATTGGCGAGACCCTGATTCGGGCAAGCGGGCCGTCGCTCTGGCGCTCAAGAACCAGGACGCCCAGGTGGTCGGCTTTTGGGGGCCCAATAACGGAGATGTCTTCTTCACGCTCAACCGGGGATTCGGCTGGGGTGACCCGCTGGGCGAAGGAAGCATCGGCCCCGGACGCGGGGCGCTTCACGGATCGCAGATCCCAACCTCGGAGGGGCCGATCTTCACCAACATGGGATGCTTCATTATTTCCGGACCGGGTATTAGGCGCGGTTCAGAAGGCGACTGGCCGCGATACGGATTGGTGCGGATGATCGATCTGGCTCCCACGATGTCGCACTTGATGGGTCTTCGACCGCCGGCTCACAGTCAGGGAGCTGTTTTGTGGGATCTCTTGGAAGATAGCTAACCCTCAAACGCCCCGCTGTGGAAACACCGCGGATGGCGAGCCGGGATCGCGGAATTTCATTTCTTCTAGATACACTTGACAGATACCGAACGATAGACGCACATTCTCATTGAGGATTCAATCGGATCGAGATGTAGCGCTTCGGGAGGTTAGGCGGCGCTCGATGAAGATGGGGATCCTATCAGCCGGCCGACAATTGTCGGCATCCGGTCTTGCTGCGGAGGTTTGATTGAAGCGACTGTCTTCGGAAGTCCGGAAGGCGTATAGCCGTACATTCCCTGCTCCGATTCAGGCCGATTTGACCACTCCGGGACATCGAGCTTTCCAGCAAAAGCACAGTAACGGCGTGATTCCAACCAGATTCGCAGGCGTGATCACCGAAACCTTATGGGATCTCCGGCAATTCGTGCTGGTCGGACGCGATTACATGAATCTGGTAGATGGATTCCAGTCTTCGATCAGATTTAGCTCGTGCATCAGATAGCCGCCGTGCTCACGCTCCATGCGGCTCAGATTGTCCCGATGGCCTAGCCGGCGCACTGTGTTCCACTGGCTCTTCATGTTCACCCTAACGTCGCTGTCCCAAAACGCCAGTCCGCTCGCTCCTCCTTCGTAGGCCTCGCGCGCCTGCCGCACGTACTCGCCCGCGCACATCTGGCGGGGAAAGAGGTCCGGATAAAACACACAGGTCGAACCGGTCGTGAGCTTGTTGAAATAGTCGTAGTCGATAACCGGTATATGCCGCTCTTCGGCGTAGTCGTATGCCTGGGTAGGCGGGACGAGTATGTCGACCAATCCTTCCGCCACCCACGTTTCGAGGTCCAATCCGCCGGCGTGGTTGTATGCGGCGTTGTAGAGAACGTTGGCCGCAACCTGAATACGGCCGCCATCTGGACGTTGCCGCTCGTCGAGGGCCCGTCGAAGCTCTCGCATGAATGCCGTGACGTATCCGGCCCAGAGCTTTTCCAGTCGCGGGTCGTTGGTAAAGAACCCGCCCTCTGTCATGAACTCCCCTTCTAGCTCGGAGTCTTCGGGCAGTTCACGGGGATCGATACCGTAATTCCTGCGAAAGTCCTCGATCACCGGGTCCTCGAAGAGCACGAACGGCGGTCGGCGCGTGTAGATGAGTTGCACGCCTTCTATCCCGTACGAGGCAAGCTCGAGGAATAACTTGACATAAAACTCCCTGACTTCCGGATAGGCCATGCTCAGGCGAATGATCGAGTTGCCGTCCCGGTCGCGGCACCGCCATTCCGGATGTTCCTTCCACATCGGCACCGACTTGACGTGTGCAGGTGGATGGTCCGATGTGGTCCCCATGCGGAATCCAAGGAAGACCTCGATACCCAGCGAGTGCAGAAAGTCCACTCTTTCCTTCACCAGATCGATACCGTTCGATCGATAGGCGCGAAGGCTCTCAACGGCGCGTCGACTCGACTCTGTCAGCAATTCAGTCGCCGCCGTTGCGAATTCGCTACCGACTTTGGTCGGACGGTAGGTAAGTCCGGGGCCTCCGGTGCCAAGGAAGACCCTTCCCACATCGGTGTTGCGCAAGGGCTCGAATCCCTCGATCAGCTCTTCAATCGTTCGGACTCCGTGATGAAGAGAGCCGCTGGCCCCATCTATTTGCACCGCCAGGTTTCTGTTGGCGGGGCCGCTGGCTCGGCGGTACTCCTCCACCTCTGCTCCAGTCATTGGGACCAACCGCACGAAGGAGAGTTGAGCAGCGGTGTGGGTTGCTCTCGTCGCAGCGGAGATGATCAGATCGTGAGCGTCAAGGTCGGCGGCCTTCCAGAAAAACTCCTCAATTGCACTCGCGTATCGGGCCACTGCCCGGTTCGGCACGACCTGATCGGACACGCCCGGCCTTACCGAGTCGAAGAGCCGGTCGCCGCTCAGCTTGATTCGGATCAAGAACGGGTCCTTGAACGGTCGGTCCGGCTCGGCGGCTCCTCTGTAAAGCCCCAGGTAGATCGCGTGCCAGCCGTTTGCGGGGAGCCTCAGCCTCACGTCTTCGGGACGCGCCAGCTCGCCTTTGCCCAGCATTACTCCCCGGATGCCAGCTTCAGTAGCGTACGGAATTGGATACCAGTGGCGCTGCGACGGTCCTTCGGCTACGGCCGACTGCGGTTTGCAAACGGAAAGATCCGAGATCAGTAGTCCTTGGTCGCTCGGTGCGGTCCAAAAGCTGGTCTTCCTCTGGCTTGCATTTCCGTTCATCAGATCGACCCCTACTCTGTTACCAGAGCTGAAAAGAAGGGCACCATGGTTGACGGGATTGTAGTCCGGAGAAGATGACAGGCGTGGTGCCGGGAAGACCTCGGTAGGTCATGCCCCCCGAAGACTGTCGGTTATCCTACCGGCGAGGCGCGGTTTTCGAGCGGTTCTTTGTGCAATGCGTTTCCTGAAGTACGTTTCTGTTGTCGTCGCGCTCTTGGTACTTGCGAGCGCGACTGCCGTAGCGAGCCTCCTCACGCGCGGTGACACCGCTGATATTGCCGAGGATTCCCAACACGGTTCTGTTCAGCAGGAGGTAGTTAGCCCCCATGACCTCATCTTGCCCGTATATGAACCCGAATTCGTGCCTTACGCGCAGTCGAATCTCGACCCTGCGGACGTCGTAATAGCTCTGTCAATTGATGGTGACAGTCGAGCCTACCCAGTGCGGATTTTGAACCACCGTGAGATGGTCAATGACGTTGTGGGCGGCGTACCGGTCGTCGTCTCCTGGTGACCGGCCTGCTATACCGGTCTCGTGCATGACCGGCGAGTCGGCGGCGAAACTTTGGTCTTTGGGAATCGGGTACGTCTATACAACATGAATATGACCTGGTTCGACCACGAGACCGAGAGTACATGGACCCAACTGGGAGGCAAAGCCCTAGACGGACCGTACGAGGGGGCGAAGCTGAAGCAGGTACCTGCGTACACCGGTGCCGTCCAACCCTGGCTTGACACCCATCCCGAAACGAAGGTTTTGGTTGTGCCTAACGCAAGCTACGGCGTAGCGGAGCGGCTAAAGGACGATTTTGTCATCGGAGTGCGCCTAGATGGAGCTGCTGCCTTCGATTATCGAGCTTCCGCCGTCGAGACCGTTGTCAATCACTTCGCCGGCACCAGGCCGGTGCTGGTTTACGTAGACAGTGAAACCCAAGCCGTCCGGGTATTCGAGCGTGAGGTTGAGGGACGAGTGCTCCGCTTTCGGTGGGAGGAATCCCGGCTTGCAGACAGCGAGACGGGATCGATCTGGGATCCGATGAGCGGATGGGGGCTAGCTGGCCCGCTCAAGGACAAACGCCTACAACCGGTGCCTTATACCCTGGCCTACAACTGGGCTTGGGGACTCTTCTTTGAAGAC